>PLNY01000283.1 GCA_003141915.1 Anaerolineae bacterium
GATGACGAGTCCGCCAAACCGCAGGTTTCGGCCGCTGTGATCCGCTCGTTGAGTCCTGTGATCTCGAATTGGCGGGCGGCGCTTTCGCTTTCCGATTGGATGACCCAACATGGAGTCCCTGGCATCAGCGGCGTGGACACGCGCTGGCTGACTCGCAATCTGCGCGATGGCGGCACGCAAAAAGCCGCGCTTTCCACACAGGGAACTTCAGCCGAAAAATTACTTGCGATGGTGCGTGAATGGCCCGGTCTCGATGGGCGCGATATGGTGAAAGAAGTAACATGCAAAGAACTGTATCATTGGGTTGATGACGCAGGAGCAAAATGGGTCAAAAAAAATCCAGAAGCCCGAATGCAGAATATAAACTCTTTATTCTCCATTCCTCATTCTGCATTTCACATTGTTGCCTATGATTATGGGATCAAGAAAAATATTTTNNGGCGTCTTTCTCTCGAACGGCCCCGGCGATCCTGCGGGATTACCGTACGCGGTGGAGGCAGTCGGGGAATTGATCGAAAGCAATGTGCCAATTCTCGGAATCTGTCTTGGACACCAATTGATCGGACGCGCACTGGGAGCGGAGACACACCGCCTCAAGTTTGGACATCATGGCGGGAATCATCCCGTTCAGCATTTGCCATCGGGTAAAGTTCTCATCACCGCGCAGAACCATAATTATTGTGTGACTGCTGGTGATTTGAATCCGGATGAAGTTGAAATTACTTACAAAAGTTTGAACGATGATTCGCTGGAAGGGCTGCGACTCAAGCATAAACCTGTCCTGAGCGTGCAATTCCACCCCGAGGCCTCTCCAGGCCCGCATGACGCGCATGATATTTTTGGAGAATTCTTTAGAATGATGAGTAATGAACGATGAAACGCACCGACATTCACACCATCCTCGTCCCCGGCTCCGGCGCCATCGTGATCGGTCAAGCTGCGGAGTTTGATTATTCCGGCACGCAAGCGGTCAAGGCATTGCGCGCGGAAGGTTATCGCGTTGTACTGGTCAATTCGAATCCAGCCACGATCATGACCGACCCCGGAATTGCAGATGCAACGTATATTGAACCGCTCACGCCTGAATCCTTGGAAGCAATCATTGCGCAGGAAGAACCCGATGCCATGCTTCCCACGGTTGGCGGGCAAACGGGACTCAATCTCGCTCTTGCGCTCAGCGAAAATGGCGTGCTTGAAAAATACGGAGTGCAACTGATCGGCGCGAATTTATCCGCCATTAAAGCCGCCGAAGACCGAATGCTTTTCCGCGAAACCATGCAGAAGGCGGGTATTCCTGTCCCGCATGGAGGCGCGGCTTATTCGTTGAAGGAAGCCGAAGCGCTTATCAAAGAAACAGGATATCCTGTTCTCGTGCGCGCTTCGTTTGCGATGGGCGGTTCGGGCGCGTCGTGGGTAAATGAACCAGCCGAACTTCCCGAAGCGATTCGTAAAGCCATCTCTGAATCGCCGATTCATCAAGCCTGGCTCGAAGAGTCCGTACTCGGCTGGAAGGAATATGAACTCGAGGTCATGCGCGATAAAGCCGACAACTTTGTCGTCGTGTGTTCCATAGAAAACCTCGACCCGATGGGAGTGCATACGGGCGACAGCATTACCGTTGCCCCCGCGCAAACGCTTACGGATCGCGAATTTCAAGTCCTGCGCGATCTCGCTCATCGCGTCCTGACGAATGTCGGCGTTGAAACGGGCGGCTCGAATGTGCAGTTCGCGGTTGATCCTAAAACGGGACGCGTGCTTGTCATCGAAATGAATCCGCGCGTCAGTCGTTCGTCTGCGCTGGCTTCAAAAGCTACCGGATTTCCAATCGCAAAACTTGCCGCGCTTGTCGCTGTTGGTTATACCCTCGACGAAATCACGAACGATATAACCAAACAAACCAAAGCCGCCTTTGAACCGTCGCTCGATTATGTCGTTGTCAAAATTCCGCGCTGGGCGTTTGAAAAATTTCCGGGTGTGGATTCGGCTCTCGGTCCGCAGATGAAATCGGTAGGCGAGGCGATGGCTCTCGGGCGGACGTTTCCTGAAGCCTTGAATAAAGCGATTCAATCATTGGAAATTGGCGTGGATGCTCTCGACGGTTCTGGACCCAGCCGGGAACGGATCGTTGAACCCGAAACATTGTCCGCCCTGAAAATCCCCACTGCCGACCGTCTCTTCCGCGTCTATCGTGCGGTTCGTCAGGGACTTCCACTCGAAGAAATTGGTCGAGCTGCCGGCTATGATCTATGGTTCCTGGCGCAGATGAAGGAAATGCAGAATGTAGAACGCAGACTAAGCAATGTAGAAATCGGAATGCGGAATGCCAATACTGAAGAAGCGAGAATGCAGAGCGCGGAATTTAAGATCCTTCTGCGTGAGGCAAAGCAATTGGGATTCGCAGACTCGCATATTGCGCGGCTTCTAAATTCTTCATTCTCTATTCAGCATTCTGCATTATCCATTCGTGAACTGCGTAAATCATTGGGAATCACACCTGTGTTTCAGCGAGTCGATACTTGCGCTGCAGAATTCGAAGCGCAGACTCCCTATCTTTACAGCGCTTATGAAACGGACGATGAATCGTGTCCGACCGATAAAGAGAAGATTCTGATTCTCGGTGGCGGACCAAATCGCATCGGGCAGGGAATCGAGTTTGATTATTGCTGCTGCCAGGCCGCGTTCGCATTATCGAAGATGGGTTATGAAACCATCATGTATAACTGCAATCCCGAAACTGTTTCCACCGATTACGACACCGCCAACCGTTTGTACTTCGAGCCGTTGACTTTGGAACATGTGCTCAACGTCATTGAGCGAGAACAACCGATGGGCGTGATCGTACAGTTTGGAGGACAGACTCCGCTCAACCTCGCGGCGGGTCTCGAAGCGGCTAGGGTGAAAATTTTGGGAACTTCTCCGCACGCGATTCAACTTTCGGAAGACCGCGAGCAGTTTGCGAAACTGCTCCG
Source organism: Anaerolineae bacterium (assembly GCA_003141915.1). Classification (GTDB taxonomy): domain Bacteria; phylum Chloroflexota; class Anaerolineae; order Anaerolineales; family Villigracilaceae; genus Fen-1038. The sequence continues at coordinate 2,970 of PLNY01000283.1, forward strand.
GGAATTGGATATCCCTCAGCCTGAAAACGGAATCGCTCGTTCATTGGAAGAAGCGCGCGGGGTGGCGGAGCGAATTGGCTATCCTGTTTTGGTCAGGCCGTCGTTTGTGTTGGGCGGGCGGGCAATGGCTTTGGTGGAAAGCGAAGAATACTTGGCAGGATTCATTCAAGGCGCAATCGAGGCGGCTCCTGGTCAACCGATTTTGATTGACCGGTTTATGGAGGATGCCTTCGAGATTGATGTGGATGCGCTGGCAGACGGCGAGCGTGTCGTGATCGGAGCGGTGATGCAACATATCGAAGAAGCTGGCGTCCATTCGGGTGATGCAGCGTGTGTCTTGCCGCCGTATAAAGTGAGCGCGTATCATCAGAATATCATGCGCGAGTACACCGAACAGTTGGGACTTGCGCTCGGTGTGCGCGGACTCATGAATGTCCAATTTGCTTTGAAGGATGAAGTGGTGTGCGTGCTCGAAGTGAACCCGCGCGCCTCGCGCACTGTGCCGTATGCCAGCAAGGCAACCGGATTGAATCTTGCTTATGTTGCGGCACAGGTGATGGCGGGCCGCAAGTTGGAAGAACTCGGTGTTACCGAAGAGCCGCGCGTAGACGGTTTTTTTGTCAAGGAAGCTGTGCTTCCATTCAAGAAACTGCCCGGTTCCAGTATTCTGCTTGGCCCGGAAATGCACTCCACGGGCGAAGTGATGGGACATGCGTCGCGCTTCGGGCATGCATTTGCCAAGTCACAAATTGCAGCGGGGGTGGGCCTGCCGCAAAGCGGCGCGGCATTGATCAGCGTCAATGATTACGATAAAAGCGCAGGTTTGAAAGTGGCGCGTGACCTGCATCGAATGGGATTTAAATTGTATGCAACCGCAGGCACCGCAGAGTTTTTCGGAAAAGTCGGTTTGCCGGTTGAAGCGGTTCATAAAATTGGTGAAGGTTCGACGGCCATCGTGGATTTGATCAAAAGCGGGAAAGTGCAGTTTATCCTCAATACGCCGTTTGGCACGCATGCGCATTCTGACGGCGCCGAAATCCGCGCGGCGGCGATTGCGATGAATATCCCGCTGCTCACGACTCTTTCGGCGGCGATGGCGGCTGTGGCGGCGATACAAGCGGTGAACAAAAAGGAATTACGTTACCGAAGTCTGCAAAGCCATTTTGGAAATACAGAATGAATGCGGGATTCGCGGCCCGAGCTTCGATTCTGGTAACCGGTTTATTGCCGTTTTTCGTTATATCGCAAATAGAATTGTTTAGTTATCTAATGTATAATAGGTGGAAGGTGATCTGAACAGAGAACGGTTTGGTTATACATCACGGATTGTGGCAGCGTCTTGCCCCGCCAAGCGAAAATCAATCCGAAATTCCTGTAATAAAACTAAATCACCTTTGTTGGCCCTTGCTTTAATGGCCGCAATAAATCCATTCGCTCCAAAGTAGAGAAAGGAAGCAAGAAAAATGAAACCTATATTGATTGTTGCCACCGTGTTAATCTTGATGTTGAGCGCATGTGCGCCTAAGGCGACCCCTACCGTTGACCCGGCGCAAGTGCAAGCCTCAGCAGTTGCTGCGGCCAGCACGATGGTCGCAATGACTCAAGCAGCAATACCGACTGATACTCCTGTTCCGCCAGCGGATACGCCCACCGATACGCCGCAGCCCACGCCGACTATTTTGCCTTTATCCACCGCTCCGATTACAACTGTTCAACCGACGTTGCCCGCAGTTCCGGTTATAGCCGTACAACCAACATTGGCCGCCGCGCCGACCAGCTCCGGTGGAGGTTGCCAATTCCTAAAGGTGAGCAAAAGTGAACCTATGGCTACCTTTCTGGTTATAAATCAAACCAATGAAGAAATCGGAGTAACTTTTTATCTGCAAAAGAATGCATTTGGAGACTGCGGTTATTGGTCCAGCACCATCTCATCGGGTGGTTCACTCACTATAACGAATCTGCCTCAGGGTTGCTACAGTTTCGGAACATGGACCCTGGCTGGTAAACCGAATTTCCAAAATTTGGGCTATCCGGTCTGCGCAAATTCTAGCCAAAAAGTCACGATCAAAGCTACAATAGCTACGAACCAAATTTATTGATTGATTTCCGTGCCATTAGCAAATCCGCAAGGCAACGCGCCTGAAGCCGAATTAACTGGTTGTTTTACTGCAAAACTCTTTTTTGATCGGATGCTTGAGAAGGAAATCAGGAAAGGCAATTTACCTTTCCTGACTCTTTATTTTTTGGACGTGCCAAACAGAGTCTGCACTAAGCCTGCAAGACAGCCGGGCGAATTGGGTGTANNTAGGGGCAGGCGTGGGTGCGGGAGTGATCGGTAAAGTGTTCCCGGTAAGTTCCTGATAATCTGCAGCCAGTTGCTGTAGATTAATCCCTTGCTCGAATTCTTTCGTCCCCAGATATTCCGGCCATATAACTGCCCAAGCCTCTTCCACCGAATGGCTCCAAAAATTGTCGGTGAACCCGGTCTCTTCAGCCCAAGTGATAAAGCGGACATCGTCAGTGGAAACGTTGAGATAGCCGCCACCGATGACGCTATGGCCGCCCTCGTTCGCCGAACCGCTGATGTAGTCCCAAGGCTGGTTGTTATTGAACTCGTCCATGTTGGCCTGCTGGACATTAATGCCGAGCCACACGGACCCGAAGATGGCCAAAGCCGCTTTGACTTCGTT
>PLNY01000077.1 GCA_003141915.1 Anaerolineae bacterium
ATCAATATGCGTTCCGCGACCGTCATTGGATTCGTGGCGGGTGGCGGAATCGGATTCTTCGTGGTCGAGACGGTGCGAATGGGAGGCTATCAGCAATACGCAACCGCGTTATGGGCTGTAGTGATCGTCATCGTTTTGGTGGATTATATTAGTTCAAAGTGGCGCGAAAGCATCTTAAAGGATCAACCGCAAAAAGTTCAAACTGCGAAGCGGCCTTTCTATAACAATTTACCCATTGCCTTTTATGTGATTCTAGGCGCGCTGGCTTTTGTCTATTGCTGGAATCTGAGCGGGCTCAGCATCAAGGATATGCTGAGCCCCGGTTCGAACTTCGGTCAATTGATTCATGACTTCGTGACGATTGATCTCTCGCCGGATGTTTTGCAGCCCGTCATTCAGCAAATGATCGTCACGATCTTTCAGGCATTCCTTGCAACCACACTGGGCGCGCTTCTTGCATTGCCTTTCAGTTTTCTCGCCGCCAAGAATCTGACCGGACGCAGTCGGCTCTCGGCCTGGATTTATTATGCAACGCGGGCGATGTTCAATCTCTTGCGTTCGATTGAAGCGTTGCTTTATGTGGTCATTTTCATCTTTTGGGTCGGCATCGGCCCATTTGCAGGAATGCTGGCATTGGCAGTAACTTCATTTGCATTGATCGGCAAATTGTTTTCGGCTGCCATCGAAAATATAGATGCCGGTCCCATCGAAGCGGTCAATGCCACAGGCGCGAACCGTTTGCAAATGATTGTGTATGCGGTTCTCCCACAAATCGTCCCGCCGTTCGTATCGTACCTGATCTATCAATGGGACATCAACATCCGCATGGCGACGATCATCGGCTTCGCGGGCGGCGGCGGCATCGGCTTGACCCTCACCACATTCTTTGGTTCTCTTGAATATCACAAAGCGGGAACCGTTGTGGCGTTCATTGTGATCGTCGTGGCGCTGATGGATTTCGCCAGCGCGAGGTTGAGACAAGAGTTGATATAAAACATGCACAGGGCGGATCGTGATTATTAATTTTCAATTGCACGGAATATTCAGATTGGCGTATGATTAAGTCTCGATGAAAGACAAACATTCAGATACTTTACATCCTGACATTCTGGCAGCTATTCACCGAGCACTTCTGGAAGACATCGGCGGCGGCGATATAACCACAAACAGCATCGTTTCATTTGATGCTTTGATGCAAGGGAGAATCATTGCGAAGCAAAGCGGCATCATTGCCGGGTTGGACGTAGTGAATGCTGTCTATGAGATGGTTGATTCAAATACTGATTTCAATCCCACAGTATCCGAAGGCGCTCGCGTGAATGATCATCAGACTCTGGCGATGGTTTCCGGGTCCGCTCGTTCTCTCCTGACCGGAGAACGGACCGCGTTAAATTTTCTTGGACGCATCTCAGGCATTGCCACGTTAACGCGTCAGTTTGTGGATGCGGTTGCCGGTACAAAAGCGGTCATTCTTGACACGCGCAAGACCGCTCCCGGTCTGCGCATGTTAGACAAACTAGCTGTATTGCGCGGAGGCGGTAAGAATCATCGTGTTGGACTCTACGATATGATGCTGATTAAAGATAATCATATTGATTTCGCTGGAAGCCTCGAAGAAGCTGTCCGACGCGCACGCGCTGCCCATAGCAATGTTGAACTTGAAGTCGAGGCACGAACGTTGGACGATGTGTGCGCCGCGCTTGAATTGAAAATCAATCGCATTCTATTGGACAATATGACAGTTGAGATGATGGCAGAGGCTGTCAGCATCACGAAGGGACTCGCCAAACTCGAAGCGTCAGGCAATGTGAGTCTGGAAAACGTCGGGCGCATCGCCGAGACGGGCGTTGACTTTATTTCGATTGGCGCGTTGACGCATTCCGCAAAAACATTCGACGTTTCATTTGACTATGTCCGATAAACAAATGTCATTGCGAGGGCGCGAAGCGCCTGTGGCAATCTCATATTAAATGCAAACAGGAGATTGCCACGTCGCCGCTATGCGGCTCCTCGCACATGTGCCTGCGGCTCAGTGCAGGCAATGACACCGAAATATAAAGGAAAAAGATGAATTCCGAAGCACAAAAGTTATACGAGGAAATGAAATTACATCTGGCGAATGTGGTGCCAGATTTTGAATTGGCATATAAAGCGGAGATTGCCGTTGAGATCAACGAGTTGAAGAAAAAACGCAATGCTGTTATTTTGGGACACAATTACATGGAGCCTGTGCTGTTTTATTCTGTGCCGGATTTCAAAGGCGATTCGCTGGACTTGAGTCGCAAAGCCGCGCAGACTGATAAGGATGTGGTCGTATTTTGCGGTGTGAGATTTATGGCAGAGACTGCCAAGATTTTGAATCCAAACAAAACGGTTCTTCTGCCCGCGACGAAAGCGGGTTGCTCGCTCGCCGCCAGCATCACTGCCGAGGATGTTCGCAACCTTAAGAAAAAATTCCCCGGCGTGCCGGTTGTGACGTATGTCAACACCTATGCGGACGTCAAAGCGGAAAGCGATATCTGTTGTACTTCAAGCAATGCGGTTGCAGTGGTTGAATCTCTCAATACCGATACAGTTATCTTTTTGCCTGATCAATATTTAGCCAGCAACGTCGCGAAAGAAAGCGGGAAGCATATTATCTTTCCATCCCTCACTCCATCCGGTTTTTCACAAGCAGAGACCAGCTTGCTCGATGTTCAAATGATCGGGTGGCACGGACGATGTGAAGTCCATGAGAAATTTACAGTCAAGGATATCGATACGGTGCGCGCACAATTCCCGGATGTGGTGATTCTCTCGCATCCGGAATGCAGCCCGGACGTTGTTAATGCATCCGACTTCTCCGGAAGCACGAATGCCATGATCCAATATGTCCGCGAATCGAAAGCGCCGCATTATCTATTGCTGACCGAATGCTCGATGGGCGATAATGTCGCGGCGGCCAATCCAGAAAAGGATATGCTGCGGCTGTGCATGGTGCGCTGTCCGCACATGAACACGATTACAATGGAAGACACGCGCGATGCACTGAAATATAATCGCTATGTGATCGATATTCCGGAAGAGATCCGCATTAAAGCTTTTCAGGCAGTGGATCGAATGATCAAAATTGGATAACGCATGAAGACCACTGATGTTTTGATTATCGGCTCGGGGATTGCCGGTATTGCAACAGCCATTCAACTCGCGCAAAACCCGAAGCGGAAAATCATTCTCCTTACCCGCGCGTCTGATGTTCACGAATCAAATACATTCTGGGCACAGGGAGGAATCATCCATCGCGGGCCGGTCGATAGCGCCGAACTTTTGGTCAAGGATATTCTTGACGCTGGGGCTGGCGCATCCTTGCCGGAATCTGCGCGCATCCTTGCTAATGAAGGTCCGCGGCTTACAGATGATATTCTTATCGGTGAGGCGCACATTCAGTTTGACCGTGAAGCGGATGGAACGCTGGCGTATGGTCAGGAGGCCGCTCACTCGCGGCGAAGGATCGTCCATGTTGCAGATGGAACCGGTGCCGCCATCAGCAACGGCCTGGTTGCATTGTTAAAGAATTATCCCAACATCGAAGTGCTTTCCAACGCCACGGCGGTGGATTTGATCACATACCCTCATCACTCGCGCGATCCTTTGGATAATTATCGTCCGATCCAATGCCATGGTGCATATGTGTTTGACTATACCGGAAAAGCCATTCATCGAACGTTGGCGGCTGTCACGGTTCTCGCGACAGGCGGCTTGGGACGCATCTATCGCAACACCACCAACCCTTCGGGCGCACGCGGCGACGGCCTTGCGATGGCCTCGCGCGCCGGTGCGCGCATCATCAATGCGGAATATATTCAGTTCCACCCCACTGCATTGGCGGTTCCTGGAGCGGAAGGATTCCTGATCAGCGAAGCGATGCGCGGCGAAGGCGGCGTTCTGCTCGATCCGAATGGACATCCTTTTATGCAAAAATATTCTCCTGAATGGAAGGACCTCGCACCGCGCGATATTGTTGCAAGAGCTATTCATTCAGAAATGGAGACGAACGGCTATTCGTTCGTTCTTTTGGACATTGCGTCTCATATGTCTGCCTCCGCCATAAAAACCCGTTTCCCCAATATCTATGCCGAATGTATGCGCGTTGGACTCGATATTACGCGTGAGCCAATCCCGGTTGTTCCCGCCGCACATTATTTCTGTGGCGGAATCGCTGTGGATGAATACGGACAGTCCAGCATTGCGGATCTTTACGCGGTGGGTGAGGTATCCTGCACAGGTTTGCACGGAGCCAATCGCCTGGCGTCCACTTCCTTGCTGGAAGGACTCGTGTGGGGTCATCGCGCCGGACAAAAAATAGAAGAAACGTTAAACGCCAAATCGTTTCCGATTCCAACCCGCGAGGATATTCCACCATGGGATGAAAGCGGATTGATCAACGATTCCGATCCGGCGTTGATTCAAGGCGATATGCAGACGATTCAAAATATCATGTGGCATTATGTCGGCTTGATCCGTTCCGGCGACCGCTTGTCGCGCGCCATCCGCGAATTGCGCCATTTGCAGAATGAGATCGAAACCTTTTATCAAAAAACAAAATTGAGCGATGGCTTGATTGGATTGCGAAATGCGGTGGAGGTTGCGTTGATCGTCGCCCAGGCCGCTTATCATAATCGTCAGAGCCGAGGCTGCCATTATCGGGTGGATGCAGTGGAGGTCGGAGATCGATTGCTGTAACCTTTCCTTTCATTTGGTAGAATCAAAAGAATGTCAAAACAAAATTGGAAGTTCATCCGAAACATATTCATCGCGCTCGCAGCTGCCGGACTGGTCATTCTGATATTGCCGCGTGTCATCACGACGATTTATAGTTCGACGCGCATTTACACAGCCGATGCAGTGCCGAATGAGCGCGTCGCCATCGTTTTCGGCGCAGGCTTGACCCGCGAAGGCCAGCCTACTCTGATTCTAAAAGACCGTGTTAGAACGGCAGCTCAACTTTATTTAAGCGGTAAGGTTCAAAAGTTATTGATGAGCGGCGACAATCGTTTTGTCAATTACAATGAGCCGGAAGCGATGCGTCAATACGCGCTCAGCCTCGGCGTCCCGGACAATGCGATTGTTCTTGATTATGCCGGACGTCGAACGTATGATACATGCTATCGCGCCAAAGCCATCTTCGGTCTCAATTCGGCGCTGTTGGTCACGCAACAATTTCATATGCCGCGCGCATTGTTTTTGTGCAACATGCTTGGCGTCCAAGCCGTCGGCGTGGAGGCGAACAATTATTGGTATTGGCCCCAGCTGATGTTGATTTGGAACATCCGCGAACAACTCGCCACGGTCGGCGCATTTTGGGATGTGTATGTTGAAAAGCCGTTGCCGGTGCTTGGTAAGCCCGAACCCATCTTTACGGAGAACTAAATGAATCGCGATGAAGGTCTTGCTCTGGTACGTGAATATGTAAAGAACGAAGGTCTGGTGCGCCACATGTTTTCAGTGGAAGCCTGTATGCGTTTCTACGCCGAGAAATTCAGCGAAGATGTGGAAGCGTGGGGATTGCTCGGCCTCATCCACGATTTCGATTGGGAGATTCATCCCAC
>PLNY01000124.1 GCA_003141915.1 Anaerolineae bacterium
CGGATAAACCGGCGGACATTTCTTCAACGCGGCTTCGATCAATTCGCCTTTTGCCTTGACGATTTTTCGTTCGCGATCAACCTCGGCTCCGCTGACCGCCCAAATATCCAGCGCGCGTTTCGACGGAAATTTTATGCCGACTTTTTCGATGATCCACAATGTGGCGTCGTGAATCTTTTTGACTTCGGCTGGAGTCAAAATCTCCAGCTTCAGTTTTGGATTGGTGATGGATTTTATGGTTTTGCTCATTTGCCCTCCCGATTCTCCTGCCCTCAGCAGGAGCAACGGATCATTCTATCAAAGATTTGAACTGCAAAGCTCGCAAAGAAAGTTTTTTAAACCCTGGTGTTCTTTGTGGTCAATAAAATCATTCAGCGCCGACGAGTTGTTTCGCGATCTTCACCGCACCGATGGCGTCTTCCGAATATCCATCGGCCTTGATGGATTTAAACCAATCGCGCGTGATTGGTGCGCCTCCGATCATGACTTTGAAGCGGCCGCGCAAGCCTTCTTTTTCAAGCGTTTCAATTACTTCTTTTTGCTTGACCATCGTCGTGGTCAATAACGCACTCATGCCGATGATGTCTGCATTCACTTCAATTGCTTTGCCGATGATTTTATCCGGCGAAGCATCCACGCCCAAATCAAAAACCTCGAAGCCCGATGAATTCAACATCGTCCCGACCAGCGTTTTGCCGATCTCGTGAATATCGCCCTCGACAGTAGCCAGCACCACCTTGCCAAGCATTCGACGTTCCGTACCCTGCTTCTTTAGTTCCGGATTTAGCACAGCAATGGCGGCTTTCATCGCTTCACCTGCCATGACCAACTCAGGGAGAAAGGCTTCGCCGCGCCCAAACGCGTCGCCTACGGTGTTGACGCCTATCACAAAACCATCGGTGATGGCTTGCAGTGGCGGAATGCCTATTGTGATGGATTCTTTTGCTAATTCAGTGGAGGCATCCGAGTCGCCGTCAACGATGCTCTGCACCATTTTCTTGAAAAGTTCCTCATGCATGGATTCGTTTCTCCTTGAATTTCCTCACCCTTTGTCTCTCTCCGCTGGAAGAGGGGTTGGGGTAAAGGCATTGTTTCGGCTTACTTCTTTGCTCGGACCAATTATAAATTATTATCTCACCTTATGCAGTTATGGATGTCGGCGTTGCCGCGTGTGCTGAGATGAACGCTGATGGTTTTTATGGTAATAGTTACTTCTCTTTTTCAATCGGATGTCTCAAAATGGTTTTGAGTTTCTCGGGCTGGGCGCGGCGCGGGTCGCCCATATAGATTTCATGATGCTTGCCGTTCGGCCCGACGTTGTCGCGGCAACTATTCTCTTGCAAGAATTCTCTCATTCGTTGCATCGTCGCCGGTTCGGTGGCGTATGGACCGATATGCATAACCTGCGCACACAAGCCTTCTTCAAAAGTCTCCAGCCGCAGGCGGGATAGAGCGGGGCTGTCCCCGTGCTTGCGGCGCACTTGAACTAATCCCTCCTCAAAGATATCTTGTGTGACGATATCCGGCTGCAGGATCATCAAAGTATAAAACCAGTTGTCTTTTATTGTAATATCGAACATTCCGTCTTCAACCCACCACAATCCTTCAAGCGCCATGACGGGATAATCTACAGCACTTGTTTTGCGTTTCTTGAACAAGAACTTGAGCGTGTACGAGATTCCATAAAGTGCCTGAGTTGCCTCGGCAAATGCGGGCGACTTGCCCGGTTCCGATCCCTTTTCGATTTCGCCGTCTATCATGGCGAACTGCAAACGCGGCACTTTTACAATCTCCACCTTTTTGGCGGATGGCGCGTACAGATATTTCAATTCTTTTTTTAGATCAAGCGTTTTCATAGCATTCTCCTCATTTATTTATTATGATTGCATTTTAGTACATACGTTCCTATAAATTCAAGAGGGGAACACCACTAAAATTTTCCGTGATGAATTGCCTTCTCTCCATATTTTGCTTTGAGCGCGTCCACGGCTTCTTGCAAACGGCGCGACTTCTCCGATCCAGAATCCCACAAAGATAATTGGCGGATCGGCGGACCGAGTCCGCTCACGCCCACACCTATTAAGCGCACTGCCTGGCCGGACTTTCGAACGGTTCTCATTAAATCGAGCGCGGCCTTGCTGATGTTTTCATCCTGATCGGTCGGCTGTGATAAAGTGACCTGCCGCGTCAATGTAGTGAAATCGGGCCAGCGAATTTTCAATTTGATGGTTGTCCCTGCCAGGTTGTTTTTTCTCAATTGCCGCGCAACTTCCGTAGATTGTTCTCTCAATGTCTTTTCCAGCGATTTATCATCCCGCACATCGCGCACAAAAGTTTCTTCCTGACTGATGGATTTTATTTCGCGTTCCGTGACGATTGGACGATCATCGATTCCTTTTGCATGACGCGATAACTCGCGTCCGTTCTCGCCAAATAAACGGATCAANNGCGGTCTTCGGCCCCACACCCCATAACATCTCGGAGGGCAGGGGAGCAAGAAACGCGGCTTCTTCGCCCGCAGGAACAATCGTCAAAGCGAAGGGAGGCGTGCCGCTTTGGGCCGCTTTCTTTCCAACCTCAGTGGCGATCTTCGCGACGAGTTTGTTCGCTGCGATTCCAATCGAGCAGGGTAAATTCAATTCGTCGCGGATACCCGCTTGAAGTCGGCGCGCGAGGCGTTCTGGAGAGTCGGTCATATCTGAAATATCGAGAAAGGCTTCATCAATTGAAATTTGTTCGACGAGCGGAGTCAATTTATGAAGCCGCGCCATCACTTGCTTTGAAGCCTCGCCATAGATTCGGCGCCGCGATGAAACGACGATCAGTTGCGGGCAAAGCCTTAATGCGTGCGCCATCGGCATGGCTGACCTCACGCCAAATTGACGAGCCGCGTAGGAACAGGAAGCCACCACGCCGCGTTCCTCCGGCCTGCCGCCAACTGCGAAGGCTTTGCCGCGCAGGGACGGATTGCGCGTTTCCTCGACCGCGCAAAAGAAAGCGTCCAGATCGAGGTGCAGAATTGTATGGGGCATATGGTCAATTATAAAGAAAATTGTCCAAATGGTTTTATACTGATAAGAGAAATCAACCGCTCAAAATGGTCAAGATATGTATTGAACAATCGCTTAAGTAAAGTTATACTTAGAGCGGGCTGTCAATGGGAACTTTGTTAATGTGCACCGCCATTTCCCTTGACCAATCAGGAGGCTCTTATGAAACATCGCTTGACTTTAACATCGACGATTTTGATCCTGGCGCTGATCATTTCTTTTATCCCCGCCTCGGCTCTGACTATTGACCGTCTCGCTCAGCCTTCAATCTGTAGCCGGGCCCAGTTTGTCGCCGATGTAACCGTACCCGATGGCACGACCATCGCGCCGGGCGCGACGTTTACCAAAACATGGCGGCTGAGAAACATCGGCAATTGCATATGGACAACCTCCTATGCGCTTGTGTTCAATTCCGGCACGGCCATGACTTCTCAAACGGCTGGGAATTTTCCGAACAATGTCGCGCCAGGTCAAACCGTTGATCTTTCAGTTCAGTTAACAGCGCCGACTACGCCGGGACAATATATCGGTTACTGGCAGCTGCGGGACGGTTCGGGAAATATTTTTGGCATCGGCTGGAATGCGAATAAATCGTTCTGGGTCGAGATCAATGTTTCTTCCACCTCGAATAATGTGGCTTATGATTTTGCCGGCAATGCCTGCCAAGCCTCGTGGTCAACTGCAAATGGAAGTTTGCCATGCCCCGGCACGGACGGCTCTCCGAACGGATTCGTTTTACAGGTTAATAATCCTCAATTGGAAAATGGCTCGACCAGCAGCGGCCCGGGATTGATTACCGCTCCGCAAAATATCTATAACGGCGAAATTCAAGGCGTTTATCCCGCGTTCCTGGTTCAAAGTGGGGACCATTTCCAAAGCGTGGTCAACTGCGCATACGGCGCGACGAATTGCTATGTAGCTTTCAGACTCGATTATCAAATTGGCAATGGCCCAATTTATACATATTGGGCAACCCGTGAAAGGTATGATGGTTTGTATACCCAGGCCAATATTGATTTAAGTCCGCTGGCTGGTCAAAATGTCAAATTCATCCTTACGGTTCTTGCCTTAGGACCTGCGAGCGGCGACCGCGCCCTGTGGTCGAATCCGGTCATCATGCGGAATGGCAGCGCGCCTCTTGTGACACCCACAATTGGTCCCGGCACACCGACAACCGTACCTCCTCCGCCTCCCGATTGCGACCGCGCTCAATTTATTGCGGATGTGACGGTTCCAGATGGCACATTGATCAACGCTGGCACAACCTTTACAAAG
>PLNY01000207.1 GCA_003141915.1 Anaerolineae bacterium
AGATGAGACTTATAAACAATTACTTCTTTAGTAGTACTTTGAGAACTGACTTTTTGTCTAACCCTGCAATATTACCATTTGCTATAGCGTCTTTTATTCTTCCAGGCATGGAAGAATCTGCATTAAAAATTATTTTTGTAAGTTCATCATCGTTACCAGTACCTGGGTACTGGTAACCTTCAGCAACTCCTGGAACTGCCACGCTAGTAAAGAAATTCCTGGCATTTTGATTTGCCATCTGAGGCGCTAGTTTTACCGACGGTCCATNNTGCGGATCCTGGAGATAAAAAGGAAAAACATCATAGGTTTGACCCGACGGCAAGACTAAGCGAGCCGAAGTTGCCCCTTTTTGAACTGCAAGTGTGGTATCTGCTCCACCAAAGTATGTAGCAAGGCCATAAAATGTTATATATTTAATTCCATCTAATGTGTTGGTTTGTTCTTGTAAGGGTATTGGAATCGGTGTTATGTTTGACGGAAATGGTTCTTTTAGATCGCTTGCCCAGTCGGCGTACCTTCCACTTAATAAATCACTAGTCAAATCTATTGGACATTCAGATGGATCAACAGTCTCTGGTGGGCAAACTTTATATGTCGACGCCTCAGTTGCAGTTGCTGTCGGCGCTTCTGTGGCCGTGGCAGTTGCCGTCTCAGTTGATGTGGCTGTTGCTGTAGGCGGGACAGGAGTTTCGGTTGCAATTTGGGCAATCGGCGCGCAACCAAACAAGAAGATGACCATGCTAATCAGCATGAACGCAATCTTACTTTTCATAAAATACCACCTCGTAAAAATATTCAGGACAGGTCTTACAGCGTTGTTATTTGTCTTTTCGCGCTTTTAACCATTTTTCAAACGACTGCTTGCTTTCCCCGCTGTGACGCCCTGCCAACAAACCTTCCATCCCAATATGCTCATCGAGGTCTGGAAATTCTATGGCATAACCGTCGCCAAGCAATTCAAAATGCTGGCGTTCGGACGGAGTAGCATTCAATAAACGCGGATACCAAGCCAGCGGCACGCTCATTCTGCGTCCATCGCTCAAATCAACAATCAACTCATCTTCTGTGACTTTAACCTGGGTTGCAAGCGGTTCGATTTCAAGAGTCAAAGTATTCATGCCAAGCCTCCAATAACCGTGTTTCGTTCCTTTCGATAATGTGGACAATTTGATTCAACTCGTTACTGGCAAAGCCTTTGTTTTTTGCCAACATAGTGGGCGCAATCCAGAACTTCGCAATTCGGTGTTCATGCTTCACGTGAATATGCGGCGGCTCGCCCCGATCAGAACTGAAAAAGATAAAAGTATATTGACCTTCCTGAAAGACAGTCGGCATTTCGAACCTAATTTTATCACGCAGTTAATGAGCAACATTCCCCTCTTCGAGGACTTCGCAAACGTGACCTATTCTTTTGGTATTCCAAGTTGTATCATCCCCTCCACAACTCGAACGGGATACGCGGGAATATCCACCACCGCTGGCATCTGCGTCACCTCGCCGGTACGAACATCGAACTGCGCGCCGTGGCGGGGACAAGTGATGTTGTAGCCTTCCAGGTCGCCTTCGCCCACCGGCCCTTCATCGTGCGAACAGACATCGGCAATGGAAAAATATTGCCCGGCAATATTGAAGATCACAATCGGTTTCCCTTCGATCTCGACGAACATCCGCTCGCCGTTCGGCAACTCGCTGGCCGGGGCGATCTCAACGTATTCGATTTTTGATTCATCTATTTGAGTGTAATTGAACATTCTTCTTCCCTCACCCTGCCCTCTCCCCGCTCCCTACGGGAGTGCTTCGCGAGGAGAGGAAAAATTTATTCCACCAACGAATCGCTGGCTTCACCTAAACCATAAACACCAGCCTTCAAAACCTTCAGCGAAAGCAATGCACATTTCAGACGCACGGGACCAAGGTCAATGCCAAGCAGATCAAGGATGTGCTGCTTGTTCAAAGCCTTGACTTCGTCCAATGATTTGCCGATAACCGACTCAAGCAATAGGTCGGCAGAGGCTTGCGAGATGGCACATCCATGCCCATCGAAACGCGCCTCAGCGACCTTCCCATCCTTATCCACGCGCAGATCGATCTGGATGTGATCGCCGCACAATGGGTTGTTATCCGCGAACGAAATATCATGCGGGTCAAGATGTCCGCGGTACGACGGGTTTTTATAATGTTCAATAATGACTTCGCGATAGAGATCGTCCATAATTTACTCAGTGTCAACGCCCTGCGCCCTTTCAGGGTTGCGAGCAAAGCGAAGCAATCTCCTCATTGATGGTTAGTTGAGATTGCCACGCCGCCAAACTACAGCGGCTCGCAATGACATCAATTATCCAAATACCTTTTTGACCTTGTAAATTCCTTCCACCAATTTATCCACTTCATCTTTTGTGGAGTAGAGATAGAAACTAGCGCGCGTAGTCGCAGTGATTCCAAATTTCTCATGCAACGGCTGGGCACAATGATGACCGGCGCGGACGGCAATTCCGTGCCGATCCAAAATCTGCGCCACATCATGTGGGTGGATGCCGTCGAATGTGAATGATGCTACGCCGCCTTTTTTATCAGCGGTCGGGCCAAAGATCTTCAAGCCAGGGATTTCTTCCAAACGTTCCAACGCGTATTCGATCATCTCATGTTCGTGCGCAGAAACCTCTTCCATGCCAATCGAACTGAGATAATCCACCGCCGCGCCGAAGCCAACCGATTCAGCAATGGCCGGTGTGCCCGCTTCAAATTTGGAAGGGATCGTGGTTGGTTTAAACGAACGCAGCTTCACTTCCTTGATCATGTCACCGCCGCCGAGGAACGGAGGCATCGCTTCGAGCAAGGTAGTCTTTCCATATAACGCGCCGATTCCCGTTGGGCCGCACATCTTATGCGCGGAAAAAGCCATAAAGTCCACGTCCAGTTTTTGCACATCCACTTTCAGATGCGGGACGGATTGAGCCGCGTCAAGAACAGTCAGCGCGCCCGCTTCGTGAGCCATCTGAATCATCTCCGCGGCTGGGTTAATCGTGCCGAGGACGTTGGACATGTGCGTAAACGAGACCAACTTCGGGCCTTGGAAAAGAAGCGAACGATAAACATCAAGATCAAGCAGACCGTCATCCATCACAGGGATGAATTCGAGTCGAACGCCGCGTTCCGCCGCAAGCATGTGCCACGGGACCAAATTGCTGTGATGCTCCATCTCGGTCAGGATGATCAAATCGCCCGATTTGAGATTTGCGCGCGCCCAGGTATATGCAACGAGATTGATGGACTCGGTGGTGTTGCGCGTGTAAATGATTTGATGAGCCGACGGCGCGTTGATAAACTTTGCAATCTTGACGCGCGCCTGCTCGTACATGGCGGTGGATTCTTCCGCAAGCACATGCACGCCGCGATGGATGTTGGCATTGGAGCGGCGATAGAACGTGTTCATCGCTTCGATCACCGACTCGGGCTTTTGCGACGTCGCCGTGGAATCAAGATAAATCACTTTGACGCCGGGATGAACTTCGCGGTCGAGAATAGGAAAGTCTTTGCGGATTTGTTGAACGTTAAAAGACATAAGGATTCAATACACGATCACTCAATAGTGAGGATTCGATTTCCGAATATCAAATATTATTTAATAATCAGGCACTTCTTTCTTACTGCCCCTTTTGGCATACGTCGCGTCGCGGATTTGATCCGATGTCAGTGGGTACCACAAGATGCGGTCCGGCACCATCCAGCCATCGGTCAGAAAAACATTCGAGCGGAATTGCACGGCCACCAGCTTGTTGTCCACTTGAACCACGATGCCTTTGACCCAGCCGCGTACGCGTTCACCGTTTTTCTCATGATCGCAGAAAACCTCGACCGTATCGCCAACTTGAAATTCATGTGCCGCGGCAGGCGCATTCATGTAAGTGAACTGCGGCGGGGTGTTGCGAAGGACGCGGCGCTCCTCGGAAGTGAGAGGCGTGTATTGCGGCTTGACCTTTACTTTCGTCTTGGGACGCGCAACGGGTTTTGCGAGCGGCCTCGGTTTCATGGCCGGAATCGAAATCGGCAATGGCGGCTTTACAGCAACCGCCGCCGCAGTTTTCACCGCGGGCTTCGCAGCTTTCTTTACAGCTTGTTTTCTGATCACAGCCTTCACAACCTTCTTCGCTTTTATACTCTTTGGTTTCCTGTCGAGCTTCTTCTTTGCATTTGCTTTCGATTTTTTTTTCGTAGCCATCGTTTTAACCCATTTTCTCCAAAATTGCCTGCTGGAATCTTTCCCTCACACCCTCAAACGGGATGCGCTGCATGATCGGATCGAAGAAACCTTCGACCACAATTCGTTCCGCGTCTTTCTGCGGAATCCCACGCGACTTAAGATAGAAGATCGGTTCCTCCTCCAACTTTCCAACGGTCGCGCCGTGCGTACAACGGACATCGTCTGCAAGGATCTCCAATCCCGGAATCGAATCCGCGCGCGCGCCCTCATCCAGGATGATGTTGCGGTTCGCTTGATATCCGTCGGTTTTTTCTGCGCCTTTGGCGACGTAGATCATGCCCTGCCACACGGAACGACTCTTGCCTTTCAACGCGCCTTTGAATAACAAATCACTGGTCGTATGCGGCGCAAGATGATTTTGCTGGGTATCATGATCCAAATGTTGAGTGCCATCCGTAAAATAGAAACCGGACATGCGACCGGTTGCACCTTCGCCGGCCAGATCCAGCTCGGAAAAGTTCTTCGTCAGCTTCGAGCCGATGGCGCCGAAGATCCAATCGAGGTTGCCATCGCGTTCGACGCGGATGCGCTCGTGGCTAAAGTTCCAAACGTGTTTGCCCCACGATTGCAATTCGACAAACTTGAGACTTGCTCCCTGCATGACTTTGATTTCGACGATGCCTGCGTGAAGCGCGTCACCTGATTCGGTCGGTGAAGCCGACTCGTGAACATAGGTTGCACTTGCGCCCTCATCAATAAAGACAAGCAGATGAGAGATATGCGCCAGGTTTGCACCCGGTCCCCAAAGAATGCTATGAAGCGGTCGTTCAATTTTAACATTCTTCGGCACATACAATACGATACCGTTCTGAGAAAACGCGCCAGCCAACGCCGCAAACTTACCTTCTTCGACATTGACAGTTTGACCCAGAATCTTGGCGACAATATCCGGATATTTTTCCTGCGCGGTTTTGAAGTCAGTGAAGATGACGCCTTGTTGCGCAAGCGAAGCATCGAGATCAATCTTCGAGCCGCCGCGGAATAAGACAATTTGTCCGCCATGCTGATCAGCGACAAGCGGATTGAGCAAATCGTTGGGCACTGAGGGAAGATTATTATATTTTGAAGAAAGCTTGAATGCGTCAACCGGCATCGTATGAATATCCGTGCGGCGCCAGGCATCGAGAGTTACATCGGGCAGAGTCTGCCGTTTGAACGCTTCCCAGGCGCGAGCGCGGTACGAAGCGACGAGTCCGCTCGCGGCGGGAATATCAGCCTCGGTAAAGGAAAAATCCTTTGCGGCAGATTCAACTCCTCGAGTTTTTGTGATTACAACTTTTGGTTTTTCCTGCATGTTATTCTTTTCATTAGGTCATTGCGAGCGACCGGAGGGAGCGTGGCAATCTCGCTTTTGAATGTCACACGAGATTGCTTCGTCGCTGCGCTCCTCGCAATGACATTATCCTATCGAGCCTTCCATCTGTAATTGAATCAGTCGATTCATTTCGACTGCATATTCCATCGGAAGTTCCTTGACGAGCGGCTCAATGAAACCAGAGACGACCATCGTGGTGGCTTCCTCTTCGCTGAGGCCGCGCGACTTTAAATAAAAGAGTTGCTCTTCGCCGACTTTGCTAACTGATGCTTCGTGACCAATGGTCACATCATCTTCATCAATCTCAATAGTTGGATACGTATCTGAGCGCGATTTCGGATCAAGCAATAACGCATCGCAAACCGTGTTGGATCGAACGCCCTTCGCACCTCGATAAACCTTGAGCAATCCACGGAACGAAGCCCGTCCGCCCGCTTTGCTGATGGATTTGGAAGTAACCTTGCTGGTGGTATTGGGCGCAAAATGTACCATCTTGCCGCCCGCGTCCTGCGTCTGACCCGGACCGGCAAACGCCAGCGAAAGCATTTCGCCGCGCGCACCCGGTTCCATCAAATAACACGACGGATATTTCATAGTAACCTTCGAACCGAGGTTGGCGTCCACCCATTCGTGCGAGCCATTCTCAAACACCTTGGCGCGTTGTGTGACGAGATTGTAAACATTCGTTGACCAGTTTTGAATCGTCGAGTAGCGCGAGCGCGCGCCTTTCTTGACGATGATCTCGATCACGCCGGAATGGAATGAGTCCGTGGTGTATTGCGGCGCGGTACAACCTTCAACGTAGTGCACCGAGGCACCCTCGTCCACGATAATCAGCGTGCGTTCAAACTGGCCGACATTCGCCATGTTGAGTCGGAAATAAGCTTGAAGCGGCAGATCAACCTTCACGCCTTTCGGCACATACACAAATGATCCACCGGACCAAACCGCGGAGTTCAGCGCCGCGAACTTGTTATCTTCAATCGGGATGACCGTGCCAAAATATTCCCGGAACATTTCTGGATACTTCTTCAATCCATCTTCAATCGAGACAAAGATCACGCCTTGTTTTTCAAGATGTTCCTGAATCGAGTGATAGACCATCTCGGATTCATATTGCGCGCCGAGACCCGCTAGGAACTTGCGCTCCGCTTCAGGCACACCGAGTTTATCGAAGGTACGCTTGATATCGTCGGGAACATCTTCCCACGATTTCTCGCTTTTCTGCATCGGCTTGACGTAGTAGAAAATATTCTGCAAATCCAACGCGGAAAGATCGGGTCCCCAATTCGGCATGGGACGCTTGAGGAAATGATCGAGCGCCTTCAAGCGAAAGTCCAGCATCCACTGCGGCTCGCCTTTCATACGCGAGATATTTTCCACAACTTCACGGCTCAAACCTCGTTCAGATTTGAACGCGTAATTATCATCGCGGTCATGGAATCCGTATTTATATTCGCCGATACCTTCAAGTATTTTTTCGTCTTGTTGTTGTTTACTCATAACAGCACCAT
>PLNY01000153.1 GCA_003141915.1 Anaerolineae bacterium
GCATCAGTTGGAATTGCTGCCAAGCCGTAGCCGTGTTGCCTTTGGATTATCCTGTTGCGAACGGATGCTTCCGAATTACATGGCGTTCAAGCGAGAGGTAAAATGGGGAGACGAGCAGCCGTTAAGAAAAGCGCTTGATGAGTTGTGGAAGCACGTCGAGGGCGAAACTATGGATACGGCAAAAGTCAGAAGTTTGACGAAAGAGTGTGAAGTTGTCGCCCCCGATTCTGAGAACTTTACGGCACTGCTCACGACTGCGGCCCAAGATGCCTGTTTTGCAATTTGCAGCGTTTTGGATTACGTGTTGCAAGAAAATCCTGAGCGAATTGCCAAGGCATCATCCTTTGCAATAGACACGTTAGACCTCTACATTCAAGAACTACAGGATGGATTTTCAAATACCCCAACCTTAGTGTCAAACACCCCAGAGCGTCAAGAACGGATTAGATTGCACCCACTCATGCAATGTGAACTTGCGCGTCAGGATGCCGACCTCAAATTGTTGGCAAGTAATCCCGATTTGAAGTCGCTTAAATCTCAGTGGCGCGCTCCCAGCAAAAGCAATATTGATCTCTGATTGGACTAAATATGTCTTCCGCCACAATTGATATTATTATTGAAACTGGCCTTGCCTCGATTTGGTGGACAAGCGTTGGGGTGATTCCGGCTTGCTGGCCTTGGCAAAAAAAGATATAGTTGTCGGCAACAAATCGTTCTTTGAAAATTTGACGTGAGTCTGGCGCGCGCTTGTGGAAATGGAACAACCAGACGCCGACCAACCTTCAGGTGTGGATCGGGAACATCTACGAGGAAAAAGGCGGCAAGAAGTTGTTCCATGTTTATGCCGGAGACCAACTGGTTTGCACGTTTGAAACCAACTCGGTGCTCTATGGCGGAACCGACACGAACAAGGTGGGTTACTATTATCACCACGACCAACTGACCTCGTCCAGCGTGTTGAGTGATTCATCGGGCAACCAAAAGGAAGTGAACGCCTATTATCCTTTCGGGCGGACGCAGACGGCCAGCCTCTCAAGTTACCCTTGAGACACAAAGTGGCACAAAAACGCGCGTAGATTTTGCTACAAAAGACCAATTGGGGCAGATTGGATTAACTGAGGCTAAATCGTCTCAAACTGCTAGATTGACACCAAATCAGGCAAAAGCATTTCCTGAAATTGAACAAACGGGAGCAACAGTTAAGGGTGTGGGCAAGCCGGGATTTCCAGGTGGAACACAAATACCGCCTACAAAAGTTGATATTGTGAGGCCGAATCAATAGCCATGAAAATCACCGATCAAGTTATTGCATATCTGAAAGGTTCGCCACCGGACGATGGTCGTTCCGTAATTGAATTGTCGCATAAAGACAGTCCAGTCATTCGGCCATATTCGGAAGGTTTGCATGTCTGTTACTTGGTGGATAAGGGACAGACTTACGAATACATCCAGAATCGCCATTTGGAGGAGGATGGAATCAGCCCTGACGAATTACATCAGATTGGACTGCGGAATCTGAAGGGTCTGATTGCCCAAAGAAACGCCAAGGTGCAGCCGCATGGCAACGTGTTTGCTTTTCTAGCAGGAGGCGACTTCGAGGCAAGCATCATGTTGTTGGACGAATTTTGGGAGGGTGAATTTCGGAAGTTCGTCACCGGCAAATTGGCAACAGTTATACCAGCGCGCGACGTGCTGGCATTTTGCGATGCTGATTCAGCGAATGGAATCGCCGAACTACAAGAGGTAATCAATCGTGTTTGGCCGACAGGCAATCATTTGGTTTCCAACAATATCTACGTTCGGCAACCGACTGGCTGGCGAGTATTGTTGCTTCCCCGATGAACCCGATTACTAATTCGGAACATTTCACTCGTTCCCTATTGAGGAATGAATGACGGTCACCGACTATGCCACTTGCTACAATAGACTTCATTACAGAAACTCCGGAGACCGGGGAATTCGCTTTGATATTAGTTGAAGATGGTCCTTGGCCTAATAAAGACGCTAACTGGAACGAATGTCTTTCCAGAATTCAAAATCGAATCTACGATGCCATAGACATTGCAATAGATGGTCATTTAGCAGCGAAGCACCCTAATTCAAAAGGCAGAAGCGTGCGGGTTCAAATTGATTCTCCAAGCGGGCTGCCTCCTGCTTTGGCAAAACTGGTAGCCAGAATGAAAGAACACATCGAAAAGGATGCTGAATACAGTAAAGCAATCAAGCAATCCCGATTCGTTCAAAATCTTCGCATAAGCACCGGCCACGAGATGGGGCGTTTCAAAAAGTGATATTGTGTAGAGTGAAGCCAACACAGACATTGGTTATACAGATTGGAAACGAGTTGGGGAAACCTCTCCTTCTTCTTGGCATTTACATAGATGTGGAGTTTTACATAAGCGGTCAACATCGCTATGGATTTCGATTCGGCCCCACAGACCACAATGGACGGCTCCGCATTACATATTCAGATGTTGAAACAAAGCGAGCAATAGAAGCTAAAATTTTTTTGATGGATTACAACACACCGCTGGATGATTGTGATGACTGTCTAAAAGTAAAAATACCATCGGCTGATGAATTGAAAAAGGCATACGAATGGAACACCAAATGGTTTGCAGACAAAGCATCTGAAGATGCAAAAGGATGGCTTAATGCCGCGAACGGCAAAATTAAAGCAAACGAAACTTCTGTCAAATTGCATGGAATAGAAACAATCGTTTCTGTTCCATGTTCGGTTGTTTGACAACAAAGAGAGCCGCCTGATACGCTTTTGGGGCAACTCTTATGAACACGCCGCCAATTGTCGAGCATACACCGCGGAAGCCATCAGGCTTTGATCCGGGACTCAAATGCCTTGCTGCCGTGTTCATCTTCGTTGTGGTCGTTCGGGTTCTTCTCACGTTGGCCAACAAAACAGGGTCCCGTGAAATCGTTGGCATCGGACTTATTGGCGCGTTCTTTGGTTTGATAGCTCTTATCGTCACATCATGCGTTGTCTGGTCGCGCAGAGCAACATCACCACGACCTGCAAGACGGTGGGCACTTATGATTGCGATTACATGGGCATTTCTGCAACTTCTCGTTTGCTTGCTGATAATGCTTCAAATGTTGCCACGAGCTTTGAGTGAAACAGACCGGCCTGCCACTGAAATAAATCGCAAGACATTTTCAATAACGTTGCCGGGTAACTGGATTGAGGACACAAAAAGAGACACGTATGATCCTGATTCCCTCGTCTTTTTCGACGGCCCGGAATCCGCCCTTTTTTCTGTCATCGTGGGTCAGAAATCAGCCGGCTCTTCAGTTGATACTATGCTGGATAATCAAAAGGATTCCCTTAAAAGAAAGATCGTCAATGCAACAATTATCCCCATTACAAAATGGTCAAATTTTGACGGCAAAGGCTTTCAGATGGAAGGAAAGATTCAGGGGATTATAAACGGGCGCGTCACGGTTTTTGGATTTGAGAAGGGTGACAATGTTTGCATTGTCGAGGAGTGGGCAACTCCTGGTGACTACAAAACTTATGCCAAGGATTTTGAGAAAATCCGGCAGACGTTTCGACTACATGATTGACAAATTATTCAGTTTTACAAAACGATTGTTTCAATTTCCACCAAATCGAGGCAAGGCCAAGCACAAAAATGAAACTAAAATCAATTTTCACGCTTATTGTCGTCCTAGGCAGCGCGCTGACCTCGCAACTGGCGTCCGCGCAAGGCGTGGTCAATTTCTCCAATACTAACGCTGTCAGCATCAGTTCCCAGGCGGTAGGAGACGAGCAAATGAATCTATTCTTCACCACAGGCAACAACGCAGGGGGTTATACCTTCAATAGCTTCGCGCTGCTGCTCGCAGCCAACCCAAATGCCGCAGGCGTGCAAACATATGCAAATCTTGACTTAACCTATGGGGACATCCTTAATGCCTTTAGCGGGGATTCAGCAAATCATGTTGTGTCAGCAACGGGGGGGTATGATGTGTTTACGCCTGATTCAGTTGATGCTCACACCTCATTTTTAGCCGCCAACACGACTTATGAAATAGTCTTTTTTTGGTTTGGGGGAAATCCGTTGAATATAAGTTCCACAGATACTTTGCCAACTTCAACCGATGGCTGGAGCTATGGCGGCGCAACATTTCCTTTTGATTCCTCGTATGTATTTAACGGCAGCCCGGTCTTTGCCATCACTGCCACACCTGTAACGGCGGTGCCGGAACCTAGCACTCTGGCTCTCGCCGGTCTCGCCTGTCTTGCGGCGTGCTGGCGGTCAAGGAAGTAGCCGGGACGAAAGGCGCGCACTACATAAAAACGTCAATACGGCGAATTTTATCTTGTCCAAAAAAAATCGAGTCGCGCGCTGTCGCTGCGGGCAATTATACGGCAGCGGCGAAAAACTCAAGGTATTGCTCGCCCTGT
>PLNY01000477.1 GCA_003141915.1 Anaerolineae bacterium
TATTTTTATGACAATCGCGTGGTGGACCTTGCCGCGCATCTCAAGCCTTCTCTGCGCGGTGAAGTGGAAATTACCGACATCAATCGCATCTATCTGGACCGGGGCCTGCTTTCCGTTCAACAACTTGGACGCGGCATCGCATGGCTGGATGCCGGGACTCACGAGACGCTTTTACAAGCCGCCAACTTTGTTCAAACCGTCGAAGAGCGGCAGGGACTGATGATCGGCTGTCCCGAGGAAGTTGCGTATCGTGTGGGCTTTATCACACGTCAGCAATTGATCGAACTGGCGTTGCCGCTTAAGCAAAACAGCTATGGGGATTATCTGCTAAAGCTCGCTGACGAACCTAATAGCTAATGTAGCTCGATAGAAAACCGTCATTACCCTAATTTCTCTTCTGATTCCCTTCTTGACAATTTATGTAAACTAGTTTATATTACAAACTAGTTTATAAAAGGAGAAAGAATGGATATTCAAATTGATGCAGCGCTGAAACGCGCCCGGGGCTATTGGTTCATAGACGGATTCACCGAAATGGCCGCAGGCGGATTGTTTGTCGTCCTGGCCGGGATTCTGCTTTTCAGTGGAACTATGCCTCAGGCGTCATTCCCCGGCTGGTTCCTATCGGTCACCAGTGAAATTGTCATCGCAAAGCTGATCGGCATCCTGGTAGCCATCCTGATCTTATGGTGGCTGAAGGATCATTTTACTTATCCGCGCACCGGCTTCGTGAGAGGCAAACGAGTTACAGCAACGCAAGTATTTGTCATCATCAGGAGCTTCATTCTGTTTTTGCTTCTTCCGATACTTGCATTGTTAGCCGCCTCCTTGCTCATCGCTTCAGCACCCACTGTTTTAGCATCCATGCCAGCTTGGTTCCCTGTTGGACTAGGCTTGATATGGGGCGGAGTGTACTGGCTGGCAGGTGAATGGATGGGATTGCGTCGCTTCCGTTTGTTGGCGGTCATGATGGTGCTGACAGGAATCGCGATTGGCGTCTGGCAGTTTGCGATGGGCTTGCCAACTTTTCCATCCAATATACAATCGGGAATTTTTCGGCCGATTGTGTTGGAAACTATCCACCGAACTTTGATCAGGCTCGGCTTTCTTATCCTGATCTCTGGCGTCGTTTTGATGATCTCAGGCCTCGTGACCTTCCTACGCTATCGGAAAGAAAACCCGACCCCCAATGCGGAGGAATCATGAGCGGCTCACTTCAAAACCTGTCCGGGTTGGACCGCGTGATTCACGAGCCTGCGCGTCTGATGCTGGTGGCATTGCTATCTTCCGTCGAATCGGCAGACTTCCTATTCCTGCTCAAAGAAAGCGGCCTGACTAAGGGGAACTTATCCGTGCATCTATCGCGGCTTGAAGAAGCCGGTTACCTGCGGGTGGATAAGACCTTCCAAGGGAAGATCCCGCATACCGAATACAGTCTTACGGCGAAGGGAAGAACCGCCTTCAATGAATACAGAAAAAAACTTGATCCAATCATTCGGCGGCACTCAAAGCCTGCTAAGTTATAGTCGTATAGAATCTATCTCATCTCGAAAAAGAGAAATCTTATGTCTGAAACCGTATCAACCAAACCAATCAGTTTTGCCTGCCCCAAATGCAAGCGTCCGCTTCGCTCAGGCGACAACGCTCTCTACTGCAGCGAATGTAACCGAACGTATCTTATCGTCGATGGCATCCCCGATTTCCTTTCAGAGGATTTCCAGGCTGGCATCTCTCCTGTCTTTGGCGGAATTTCCAGCACAACAACCATAAAACGTATGGCCAGGCAGATGGATTTTGTTGCCCCCATTTATGAGTTTTTTGTTTCAACTCTCGTGAAACTATCTGGCATTCATGGGGATAGCGCGCGGTTCATTGACCGGATCGCGAGTTTCCATTCTAAAACCTTGAAGGGCATCACTGGGCCCGTGCTTGATGTAGCATGTGGACCAGCCACCTACGGCCGTCGTATTGCATCTCCATCCAGGAACGTTTACGGCTTCGACATCTCAATGGGCATGCTCCGACAGGGCATGACCTATATCGGGCGAGATAATATATCGGGGGTTCATCTCGCTCGAGCCCGTGTAGAGGAGTTGCCATTTGAAAACGCCGTTTTCGATGGGGCGATATGTTCCGGATCACTTCATCTCTTCCCCGACACTGTGCTTGCCTTACGAGAAATCGCGCGAACCCTGAAAGCGGGCGCGCCGCTGTCAGTCCAGACATTTGTTGCGGGGAAAACTGTCATCAATCGGTCCCTGCAGAAACAGTCTTGGCTGCATACCTTTGCACTCGGTAAGTTGCAGCAAGACCTGACCGAGGCTGGGTTTGAGGAATTCAAGCCGACACTGGATGGCATTGTGCTCACTTTCAGCGCGCATAAAGCGATGCCGCGTACTTAAGTCATGTCCGCCCGACATTCTGTTGTAGTCGTTTCACTTTGCGAGCGTATAAACACAATTGTTAGGCGGATCATGTTTTTGATCGGACTGGCTGGAATGATCAGAACGTACCTGTGGTGGAAGTTCGCTGATCAAAATTGTTAGCCCGATAATACCGCATGGTAAAATGATGGGGCAAAGAGGAAACCGTGCCACGAAAATCCCACATCTCAATTGATATTGTCACCCCTGTTTTCAATGAAGTTGGCGTTGTTGATCGAACTTATGCCGGCTTGTGCGCTGTCATTGATTCCCTCCCGTATACTTTTACAATTTATTATGTGGACGATGGCTCGACGGATGGTACATCCGAGTCACTGGCCGCGCTGGCGGAAAAAGATAAGCGCA
>PLNY01000270.1 GCA_003141915.1 Anaerolineae bacterium
GCGGCTTACAAGGACGCGAAGATTGGCAAGGAAGACATTTTCTATTACCTCTATGGCATCCTCCATTCGCCAGAATACAAGACGCGGTTCGCCGCCGATTTGAGGAAGATGCTGCCGCGCATTCCGTTGGCGGAGGATTTTTGGGCGTTCAGCCAGGCCGGGCGCAAGCTGGCGGAAATCCATCTGAATTACGAAGACGCCAAGCCGTATCCCGTCAAGGAACAGCGGGACATGCTGGCCTTGGACGAGTCAAAACTCTACGTCGTCGAGAAAATGCGGTTTGGCAAACCCGGCGTAGCGGCTTTCGGCAGAAAGCCGCCATCTGAAAATCAAGATGCGGCGCTCTGCCGAGTCGCCGTTACGGACGCAAAAGTGGACAAGTCCGTCATCCACTACAACGGCCACATCACGCTGACGGGCATTCCGCTGGCCGCCTACGAATACGTCGTCAACGGCAAGCCCGCCATCGAGTGGATCATGGACCGCTACCAATTCAGCAAGGACAAGGACAGCCAGATCGTGAACGACCCAAACGATTGGGCGCGCGAGCACAACGACCCGAAATACATCCTGAACCTTCTCAAAAGCATCATCACCGTGAGCCTGGAGACGATGAAGGTGGTGAATGGGTTGCCGGGGTTGAAGGAGCGGAAGGAACAAATATAATCCGGCCATGAAAGCAAAAAAGACCAAATCACAACCGCGCAAGAAGCCGATTCAGGATGAATTCACGGCGCTGAAGATTTCCAAGCAACGCAAATGGCAGTTGCGCCGCATCAAGACGGGACGGTGCCAGATATGTTCGGCCCCGATGCTGGCAAGCGGCCTGTGCAAAAACCACATTATCCAGCAAGCCTTGCGTCAACGGAAAAATACTAACAGTCCCAGGCAGCACCGGGGGAAATGGGTCGGCCCGCCGCAGAATCGCCCAGCCGGCTCAAAAGCATCATCACCGTGAGCATGTCGTCAGCGCCGGGACATTTTCCTGCGCCTGCAACGAGACCAGAATGATGCGTCCGCACCGAGGATGAACGGCTGCGTGCGCCCCGATTGATTGGACGTGGCGGAAACTTGCGCCCACCCAGCCACGCTTAATGCGAGTGCAAATATGCTGAAATGTTTCATGGTGTGAATCGAATCATGTTCATAATCCTAAAGTGATGGTGGCCGTGCGCAAGCACCTGAATTCGCCATCTTCCATCTTCGTTTCCTAATTCTCTCCGCGCCAGCGGAAAGTGAATTATTCTAACTACGCTTTTACTTTCTGGCAATTCATGGTAAATTAATTCGGTAGCGATGGTTCAATACCTCCAACTCCTCCGCCATGTGATGGAACATGGCAAGCGCAAGGCCGACCGCACCGGCACCGGCACTCTTTCTGTTTTCGGCGCACAGACACGATTCCAGCTTTCGCAGGGATTTCCGCTTCTCACCACAAAAAAACTTCACCTCAAATCCATCATCTACGAATTGCTCTGGATGTTGCGTGGCGACACTAATGTCCGCTGGCTCCAAGAACACGGCGTGACAATTTGGGACGAATGGGCGGACAAGGCCGGCAACCTCGGTCCCATTTATGGTGCGCAGTGGTGCAACTGGCGCACGCCCGATGGCCGTTCAATCAATCAAATTGACCAGGTAATTGAACAAATCAAAAGCAGGCCAGACAGCCGGAGGCTAATGGTAAGCGCGTGGAATGTGGGCGAAATTGAACAAATGTCCCTGCCGCCATGCCATTGTTTGTTTCAATTTTATGTGAGTGACGGCGAATTAAGTTGCCAGCTTTATCAACGGAGTGCGGATATTTTCCTCGGCGTGCCGTTCAACATTGCCAGTTATGCGTTGCTTACGATGATGGTGGCGCAGGCCACCGGTCTGAAACCCGGCGAATTCGTCCACACCTTCGGCGACCTGCATCTTTATTTGAATCATGTCGAACAGGCAAAACTGCAACTCTCCCGTGAACCGCGCAGTCTGCCAACTATGAAAATCAACCCCGCTGTGAAAAGCATCCACGATTTCAAGTTCGAGGATTTCGAAATAGTGGGTTACAACCCGCATCCAGTGATCAAAGCGCCAATTGCGGTTTAGCCCTGCGTTGACAACATCCCCGGTGCTCAATTGATTGATTATCCCTATTTTTACGTTCCGAAGAGATCAATCGGAAATTGTTCGAATGTAAAAAGCGCTTAATGCGATTGGCAAGCCGGTTTTCATTGGCGCGAGCGAGTTCATGTTCCCAAATTCTCATCACAGCGAACCCCGTTTTTCTGAGTTGCCGACGGATTCGCTTATCACGCCGGCAGTTGTTAGCGATTTTGTTCGTCCAAAATTTCGTCCTGCTTTTTGGAATCCTGCCACATTTTGAACATGAATGCCAAAAACAGCCGTCCACGAAGATGACCAGCTTCAAGACGGGAAAATAAAAGTCGGGACGACCAATGATTTCCCTTGGATGCTTTCGCCAGCCCGTGATGTTATTGACCTTCAAAACTGATTCCACGGCTAATTCCGTGGATACATTTCCGCGGCTTCTGACCTTCGACATCAGAATGGAGCGTTCTTTCTTAGAGAGAGGGTCTCTCATCTGCTAATGTCTTTAGCACAGAAACCGTTGCGCTGCCGACGAAAGGCCCAAGTCTATTACGAACGTATCACGTGATTCTATGGAAAACTTTTTTGCGAGAAAATCTGCTGGTATCGGAAAATTAAGTTGTATATCGGGATAGGTTTCCCAAGCGAGAGCTGAAGCAACGGCCTGCATTTTGCTGTTAGTTGGACAAACACACAAGACATGGTCATCATAAAGATATTCATAATATTCCAATAATATCCGAAGGTTTGTGTCAACTTCAGAGGCTAATACAACCTCTTCCGTCTTCATCAGCTGATTGTCTATACCGTTATGCATTATCTTTGATAAATCTAGTCGCCATTTAAGGTCTGAACGTTCAGGTTCGCCGTAAACCATTACAAGCTTACTTGGATTTATAGCCTCTATAGCACAGGTTGTTCGGTGGGGTTCGTAACCAGCAAATACAATAAGACATGTATCGTAGTGTCCCAATGCTACGCCCGAAAACATTGATGGCATAAACATGGTTACGGCTCTACCACTAAGATACTCTGGGAATGAGCCCGTAGAAGGCTTAGCAATTATTTGCTTGATACGATCAAAGTCCTTGTGCTGAGGAAAATATTCTTCAGCCTCGGTGTGTAACAGTGTAAGGTTTGCAATAGGAAATACCTGTCGGATTTTAATAATCGCGACACATATTGCGAAATTTGGCAGCCCCGATACATCCATAATTATCCGGTTCGTTTCTAGATTTGTCAACTTGCGCAAAGACTGTTCAAACATCACTTCAAATCTTTCCACATGAGACCAATCTAGTTCGCACAATTGATATCCCGGCACTTTTTGAAATTTCGACACATACTTTTCAAGAGTTTTGTCGTTTTGGAGTGGGCCGTTTCGAAAAGTTACAATTATCGGATTTTTCGTAACATTTGCTGCCAGTGGTGCGTTTTGACATCTTTTTTCAAAACCTGCAGCACAAACAAATGCGTCTGCGGATTGAATCAACTTGGCGAACTCGGGCCCCTTCAAGCTTGTAATTCTTTTACTGTATTTTGTGTTATTCAAAGAGATCTCCCTCGTATTTATGTTTCGGTATATTCGGCATTAAAAGTTTGGCAAGCCTCTGATCAGTGCGCACGAATTCAGTTGGATGCAGTAAAAAACTCTCAAATCGCTTTGAAGATAATCGCCAGTGGGCATCCCTTCGAAAACTTATGCGTAATGCTGGGCAATATACTCTGTTGAAAATATAAATAGGCTTCCTAGTTCCGTCGTCATATGTGGTGGCCATCTTTTCATCGTCAATGACCGCATATCTAATTAGCTGCTCCAGCATACGCTGCGAATCAATATTCAGATTTAATGTATCATCAATCTCTATCGCAAGCCGTTCATCAAATCTCCGCTTGCCTGTCTTCTCGATGTCTGTCCCTGAAGACGATTGTAGGTAAAAGTTTGAAACCTTTCCAAAACTTGCCGCAAACTCATAGAGTGTCTTGCCAAGTGGAAGTTTTTTACCTTCAATTGTGATAGTCCCTGGCAAAAACATCAATCCACGCAATTTATCTCCAGATGTACGAACGATTTGTCGTGACTGAACAATGGGAGATACAACTGCTGGAGATTTCCCTGGTATTGTTTTTGATTCGTCAAAGATTGCGCTAATTATTTCAAGTAAATGCCGCATTGTTCGATCTGCCAATTGCCAC
>PLNY01000325.1:0-1776 GCA_003141915.1 Anaerolineae bacterium
CAATAAAATGGGCTAAGTCACCACGAAGACACCAAGTCTCAAAACACAAAGGAATTTTAGTGACCTCGTGTCTTAGTGACTTTGTGGTTAGCCCATAACTTTAGCCGCTCCCTAAAAGGAATTCCCTTTGAACGCTGTCGAAATTCTGCTACAATCAACGTATCCTCCTATGAAGCATCTTTGGTCCCCGTGGCGTATGACATACATTGATAATGCGAACAAGGTAGAAGGCTGTGTGTTTTGCAACGCACAAGCCAAAGAAGACAGCCCCGAAAATCTGATCATCCAGCGCGGCAAATTGGCTTTTGTGATTCTGAATCGCTATCCGTATACGAGCGGACATGTGATGGTGGTGCCGTTCGCCCACAAGCCCAATCTGGAGGAATTGGATTCTGCCACACGCGCCGAGATGATGGAACTCACATCACAAGCCACCAGCGTGCTGCGAAAAATTTACGGCACAAAATCCTTTAACGTTGGCGTCAAT
Organism: Anaerolineae bacterium; assembly: GCA_003141915.1. Classification (GTDB taxonomy): domain Bacteria; phylum Chloroflexota; class Anaerolineae; order Anaerolineales; family Villigracilaceae; genus Fen-1038. The sequence continues at coordinate 488 of PLNY01000325.1, forward strand.
ATCGGTGAGGCGGCGGGAGCGGGCGTGAAGGAACATGTTCACATCCATATTGTGCCGCGCTGGGTCGGTGATACCAATTTCATGTCCACACTGGCAGAGACGCGCGTCCTGCCGGAAACACTGGAAGATTCCTGGCGGCGTATTCGAGAGGGCTTTCAGTCATGAACACGGATGATGGGGAAGTAGAATCATGATGTTTTGATCAAACGGAGAAAAATGTTTCGCAGAGATTCAAAAATTAGCGGAGTCTACCTGGTGCGATATATTCCTCCGCAAGGAGAAGCGAGATAGGCAAACAGAATCAACGTCGCGACTATAATGGATTCCGAACCAAAGGAGTGAAAAATGAATCGCGAAGAACGCAACGAAAAGATCGAAGCATACGGACACGGATATGACCTGTTGATCCGCGCGCTGGCTGAAGTTCCGAAAGAAGCATGGCAATTCAGAGCATCCGCAAAAGATTGGTCAGTGCATGAAATCATCGTCCACATGGCAGATAGCGAGTCGATGTCCGCGTTGCGCGTTCGCAAGTTGATCGTCGAGCCGGGCAGTTTATTGATGGGATATGAAGAGGCCAGATGGGCCGACGCGCTCAACTATAAAACGCAAAGCGCAGAGGATGCGCTGCAAATCATCAAGCTGGCGCGGCAAACCACGTATCGCTTGCTCAAGACTTTGCCGGACGATGTTTTTACACATTCAGTCACCCATCCCGAATATTCGGAACCATATACATTTGAGAGGTGGCTAACCATCTACGCGGATCACATTCCGAATCACATTAATCAAATTATGGATTCTTATCAGGCTTGGAAAGAAAATCAAAGGTAGGCGTGCACCCAGTGGGAATTGGTCGAGAAAGGCGCGCAATGAAACTGGTCGAGGTCATCATGCAAATTACCCACTTTTTATACATTGCATTTCATCCTTTTTAGTCTTATCATAGCCGTTGAAGATGTTTTACGGTTTCGCTTCAAAAGGAGAAGAACCATGACCTATAAAACTTTTACCCAGGTTTCAGTTTTGATTTTGATGTTGCTTGCGTTCTTTATATTTCCGATCAGCGCCCATGCCGGCGGCTGCGGAAGCACCTACACCGTCCAGCCGGGCGATACGCTCGGCAGTGTCGCGAATGGCTGTGGTATCACCGTTTATGAGTTATATACTGCCAACCCCGGGATCAGCGGATATCTGTATACCGGCCAAGTCCTGACCATCCCCGACAGCGATTACTATAACAATCAAAACGACAATGGCAGTTCCAACACCTACAATAACAATTATGC
>PLNY01000325.1:1854-4491 GCA_003141915.1 Anaerolineae bacterium
TGCGCCGGGCAATTGTCCTCCGAACAATTACAACTGCGCTCCAAGCAATTACAACTGTGCGTCAGGCAATTGTGCTCCGGGAACCTACGTTGTCCAGTATGGCGACACATTCGGTGATATTGCCAACCGCTTCGGGGTGAGCGTGAACGATCTGTGGAACGCCAATCCGAACATCGAAGATGAAAATCTTTTGTATCCCGGACAACTGATCAATATACCGCCCCCCTCCTACTACGCCACGCCTGTGCCCGCATCGCCGTGGTACGCGTCTCAACCTGCATACGCGCCTCAGTCGTATTCACCGGGATACGGACCTTATCCGCCCTCATATTGGTATGGATACGTGCCGACTCCCACGCAAGTTCCAACTCCGCTTTCCTATGGGACGGTAGCGCCTGGAGCGCCAATGGCGAACATCGAACTATCCAATAAAGCCAACGCCGACGTTTATGTTTCGCTTCAAGGCACGGCGCGGGACGGCACTAGTATCGTCCGCGAATATCAGGTATATGGAACGTTCGGTAAAACAATCCCCGCCGGTTTTTACTACTATGTTGCATACATCGGTGGTCAGGAATTCAGTGGAGCGATCAACCTGCCCGGAGGTTCGAGTCATTCACTTACCTTCCACAGCAATGAGGTGGATGCCCAATAGTTTTGTAACCGTGAATAACCCCTCCGACAGTTTTGTGCCTTTCGCCAAGCGGCTTAACTTTAGAGTTAAGCCGCTTGATTCTTTCCAAGCATATGTCATTCTCCCGAAGGACACCTGGACGATGTGAGGGAGCAAAGCGACCGACACTTGCACCTGCGCTGCAAGTGCAGGTGAGAATCCCGCCGCTGCGCGGCGGAGACCCTTCGCTTCACTCAGGGTGACATGCCGAGGGCCCTTGCGCCTTGAGTATAGGATGAGCGAAGGAAGAGCGGACGACGAGCGGCCGACGAGCGAAGGATAAAAAGGGCTGAGGTTTTGCAGTTGAGAGTACAACATCATCACACATGACATTTTCTAGCCCTGCCCCGGCGAAATGACTCGCCGAAGAAGGGGTTCCTATGGCGCATGACCGAGCATATCTCTTAGCGGAAAAGAATATGCTATACTTCCGCCTGTAGCAAGGAGTTCCTTATGACTGTTGCTGAACTTGAACAAGCGATTACCCAATTATCCAAACAGGAGTTGGATCGTTTTCGCGCGTGGTTTGATGAATATTATGCAGAATTATGGGACAAGCAAATCGTAGAGGACGAGAAAGCAGGAAAACTCGATAAACTCATTGCAGAAGCGGATGAAGAATATAACGCGGGTTTGAGCAAGCCTTTATGAATCACCGCACTCTGCCCCGCTTCTGGCAACTTTACCGCCAACTTCCCAAAGAAGCGCGCGAGCTGGCGGACAAGAACTTCGATCTTCTCAAATCCGACCCTTACCATCCTTCGTTACACTTCAAGAAAGTCAATGACGCCAAAAAACTATAGTCTGTGCGTATTGGTATTCAGTATCGCGCTCTCGGCATTGAAAAACCAGACGGGATCGTATGGATATGGATCGGCACACACGCCGAGTATGATAAGCTGTTATCGTAAACACTTTATCGCCTCATGATCTGATTCATTGGGGCGATTTTCTTTTTCAAGAGTAAAATATCTCCAATGAACACAAACCATCCACGAATGACAACCACGAATACTCGAATGCCTGCCCGTATTCGTTTATTCGTGGACAAAAATTCGTGGACGGTATTCACCCCCAAAGGCGGACATCATGCCGCGTGACCAAGCTTATCACTTAGCAGAAAAGAAAATTGAAGAAGCGCAGCGCGCCATCGCGGGTGCGTCGCACCACACTGACAGGAGAATCCCGCTAAACGAGACTCTGTCCTCGCTTGAACCAATCCCATTTAGTAAAGTCCCCTTAGGGGATGATATGCGACGCACACTCTCATATACAAAAGGCGGACACCATGGCACATGACGAAGCCTATAAAATAGCCGAACGACAAATCCAACAAGCCCTGCGATTGCATGAAACGCGACTTTCCCTCAATGGCATAGGGTTGTCCGAATTACCGGAGTCTATCGGACAACTTGCCCATTTAACTGATCTTCACCTCGGAAGTGAATATGTTGGTGATTTTTTTGTAAAACAGTACAACCACCTCACCGCCCTCCCGCCCTCCATCACCCAACTTGAGCATTTAGAATATCTCAACCTTGAATACAACCGCCTTACCACCCTTCCCCCCTCACTCGCCCAACTTGAGCATTTAGAATATCTCAACCTNNGAGCATTTAGAATATCTCAACCTCGATGGCAACCCCCTCAACCCCGCCCTGCAAAGCGCATACGACGCTTGCAAGAAGGGATACGGTGGAAAACATAAAGATTATGAACCGCTTTGGGCATACCTTCGCAGTCTCGAAGGTAACGCCGAGTCGCTCTACGAAGCCAAACTGGTGCTGATCGGCGAAGGCAACGTCGGTAAGACCACCCTGCTCAAAGCGTTGAAGGGCAAGGCAGGCGCCGCCCCGCAGGAACATGAACCCACCACGCACGGCGTTGAAATTGATATTCACGGTCTGCGCCTGCCGCACCCCGCCAAAGACGGCGTCGAGATCCAACTCAACGCCTGGGATTTT
>PLNY01000307.1 GCA_003141915.1 Anaerolineae bacterium
GCCCGTTTGAATCGCTGGAACGATGCGAAGCAATTGACGCTCTCGACGGCGGATACCATGCCGATTCTCGAACCGGCGTTGTGCGGATTGTGGCAAAGAGTGGATGCGAATCCTTCTTTATCAACTCAAGAGCATGGTTATATTTTGAAGATCGAGCAACATTTGCAATATTGTCCGGTTCATTGAGATGACCGATTTTCCGTATACTTTTACTTTTCTTCGTCACGGCGAATCTATTGGCAACGCGGAAGAACGCTTCCAGGGTCAATCGGATTTTCCTTTGACGGATACAGGCCGTGCTCAAGCGCAGGTGTTGGCGGAACGCTGGCTGAGGGATGGAGTCAAATTCGATTTGGCGGTGACCAGCTCACTCGTCCGCGCCAAAGAGACGGCGGAGATCGTCACAAGTATTTTGAAAATCCCGCTTGAAATTGATCCGACCTGGGTCGAACGCGATAACGGCGAATTATCCGGCTTGACGCGGAATGAAGTTGAAGAACGTTTTCCACGTCCCGAATTCATAACGCCTTATGACTCCTTTGGCGAAAGCGGCGAAGGCGACTGGGAACTTTATTTGCGGGCGGGCAAAGCCGTGCATGAACTCATCAAGCGCCCAGCTGGAAAATATTTGATCGTGACGCACGGCGGCTTGTTGAATAAAGTGATGTACGCGATTCTCGGAATTCCGGTGCAGGCGAATTCAAACGGTCCGAGTTTTCGATTCGAAAACACCGGCTTTGTAACGTTTCAATATGTGCCGCCGCGCCATCAATGGCGGATGATCCGTTTCGAATCTCCTGCATAGGAACAAAATGGCAAACCTTAAAATTTTATCTTTTGGCGCGGGAGCCATTGGCACGTATATCGGCGGTTCATTGGTGTCCGCAGGCGAGCAGGTTGTTTTTGTGGAACAGGCGGCGATTGCGGACGAATTGCGTCAACGCGGTCTGCGTTTGAATCTAACGATAGATAAACGACGGAAGACCAATCCAATTTTTACGATTCCTCCGTCTGCTTTTGTGGTTGCGCCGTCGCTTGAAGAAGCGCTGCGTTATGGCCCGTTCGATGTCGCTTTGTTCGCGCTCAAATCGTTTGATACCGCATCGGCGTTGGAAGGCATGAAGGCGTTTGCCGAAAAACTTCCGCCCATCCTTTGTTTATCGAACGGCGTGGAAAATGAATCTGCAATTGCCAACGCGCTCGGCGCGGATAAAGTCATTCCCGGCACCGTGACCAGCGCGGTGGGTCGGCGCGGCGCGGGCGATATTGTTTTGGAGAAGCTGCGCGGTATCGGCATGGATGCTTCGCATCCGCTCTCGGACAAATTGCTGGCTGCCGCGAATTCGGCGTATCTCAACGCCCAGGCATTTTCCAACGCGGCGGCGATGAAATGGTCCAAGATGCTGACCAATCTCATTGCGAATCCAACTTCCGCGATTCTCGATATGTCCGCTGCGGAAATATTTTCAGATCGAAAACTGTATCAGCTTGAAATAAAAATGCTGCGCGAATGTCTGGCGGTGATGAAAGCGCAAAAGATTCCGGTTGTTGATCTTCCCGCTACGCCGGCGCGTGCCTTGGCGTTTGCGACGCGTTTGCCGTTATGGATGTCGAAGCCTTTTCTTGCGCGCGCCGCGGGCGCGGGACGCGGCGGCAAGATGCCGTCGTTCCATATTGATCTATATTCCGGCCGCGGCAAATCGGAAGTGGAATATTTGCACGGCGCGGTTGTCAGAGCAGGAGAAAAGTTTGGAGTCGCGACGCCGGTCAACAAAGTCCTGACCGAGACGTTGATGAAATTGACGAATAAAGAGATTCCGCTGGAAGAGTTCGCGCATCAGCCTGAGAAATTATTGGCGCTCTGGCGCAAGTTCAGGTGAGTCCTTCGGGAGGCAAAATGAAAAGTATTCTTTGTGTGATTGCTTTGGTTATGTTAGCTGCATGCCAAGTTCAATTCACATCCGCGCCCAAACCGACTCTGACTCCATCTCCTACCCGCACACCGATTCCCATGCCAACCCATCCTTCTATTTTGCCTTCTCTACTTGCCGAATGGACAATAGGAGACCCACTGGATGTAGCTTGGAGTCCAGATAGCAAATTGTTCGCGATCAATTATATGGTGAATGGGAACAATTTCGTACAGGCCTTTTCTGTTGAATCGCTCAAAAGTATCTGGACTGCCAGTAACAGTTTGGCATCCGACTTGGTTTTCACGCCGGATGGACAGTTCATCGTAGAATCAAATACGCATGTTCCTCTCTTCTATTGGAGATACATCAAGCAAGGCAAAGTAGCACACATGGGCGAATTCACAGATGTGGACCAGATCAAGAATGGATATTGCAATGGTGGCGGGCAGATTATGATAGAAAATGCCCAAGAAAATTTTGCTGTGATTGCGGATTATAACGAGTTGACCGGTCTCAACGGGCCGAGCATGGTTTTCATTCGTCAGCTGGATTTAGCAACGGGAAAGTGTAAGGAACTATTAGGCTATCAAGATCTTTCTCTTGGTTTCTACTTTGACTTGAACTCTAGCGGCACTCTCTTGGCTTATGGAGGTGTGGGCAAAGATGATTCGGTCGTCATATGGGATATGGAAAAGCAAGCAGAAGTGTGTAGCATTTCCCCAGTGGTGTTTGAGCGTTTTGTCCCCGGTGGGAATATACTAGCAGTAGTACGGGATCAAAAAACAGTTTTCATCGATGCTACGACTTGCAAAGAAATCAAAGAGTTGAACATATCCCCTCTCTCTGGTTATGAAACTTATTTGGCTTTTAGCCCTGATGGGCAAGAGTTTGCTATTGCTGCCAAAGATTCGATCCAAATTATAAACGTATCTACAGGCGAGATCTTGACGCAAATTTCCATTCCCAAAAATACTTATCTTATTTCATGGAAACTCTTTTGGGGCGGAATTAAGTTCAGTCCTAATGGCCGGTATCTTTTAGCCACTTACACGACATTAAACGCTGNNGAAATCCAACTTTGGCAACTTTGGTGACCTTCATCCGACGTGATAATGCATCCGATGTTTGCTATCGCTTTACCTCACAAACCTGCAAGTCCGCTTAATTGACGCATCCATTTCTTGCATGTATAATCCCTTCCACTTGCTCCCAACATGGGAGCTTCCTATGAGGCGATATGGCTTTACGCGGCAATCTGCGTGACTTTACGATTACTCAACTGCTCAACCTGATCAACCTGGCGCAAAAGACCGGCACGCTGGTCGTGGATGGTCCCAGCGAACAGGCTCACATCTCGTTCCGCGAGGGCAAGCTGGCCTACGCCCAAATCGGCACGGAAGATAATAGCTTGGCGGCGGTCCTGCATAAAGCCAACAAGCTGAACGTCAATCAATATCGCGCGATTGCCGAACGCGCCGGTCAAATGACCGATAAGGAACTTGGCCTTTTGCTGATCAACGCCGGGTATGTTTCACAGGAAGACATTCTTCTCAATCTTCAAACCTACTTCACCGATGTGATCCGCCGCCTCTTCACCTGGGTCGAAGGCTTCTTCCGTTTCGAGAACGATATGCTTCCGCCTGATGATCGCATCAACGTGCGGCTCGATCTGGAAAACTTAATTATCGAAGGCTCGCGTCAACTCCGTGAGTGGGAAGAACTACAAGACGAGATTCCCAGCCTCGATATGGCGCTCAAATTCACCGACCGTCCGATGACGAATCTCAATCTCAGCGTCGAAGAATGGCGCGTGGTTAAATTTATTGATCCGAAGAACACCATGAAGCAGATCGCTTCGGCGGCGAAGCTGAACGATATGGAAATCCGCCGCATCGTTTATGGGCTGATCCAGGCGGGTCTCGTCGAGATGATCCGCCCGCAAAGCGCGCAAGCGATGCCGCAAGTGAATCCCAAGATGTTCCCGACGCAGGATAAAGAAGAACAAAAGACGCTCATCAACAAATTGATCGGGCGTATTCAGAAGCTGTAATTTTATTTGGGAAGGATACGGAATTATGCAAACAGTCAAAATGGTGGTCACAGGTCCTTTTAGTGCCGGTAAGACTCAGTTCATTCAGTCGGTGAGCGAGATTGATGTGGTTGCCACGGAACGAAAAATCTCCACTGCCTCGGAGCGATCCGTCAAAGATGCGACCACAGTCGCGATGGACTTTGGCCGCATCACCGTGGATGAAGATTTGGTTCTGTATTTGTTCGGGACTCCCGGCCAGAAACGATTCGACTTCATGTGGGAGATTCTCTCGGAGGGCATGTTGGGATTCATTGTCATGGTTGATTCGACCCGCCCTGAGACCTTCCGCGAAGCCCGTTCCATTCTCGAGACTTTTCGCGCCTACGCGCCCACGCCGTACGTCGTTGCCGCGAACAAACAGGACATGAAGGATGCCTGGGAGCTGGAGGATGTGCGCCACGCGCTGCGGCTGGACTCCAAGACCAAGCTGTTGCCTTGTGTCGCCACCAATAAGACGCAGGTCAAGAAGGTTCTATTGGAATTGCTTTACAGTATTCTGGCGGAGATGGATTCAAGTAAATAGTTGTTGTTTATTTGGTAAAATATCACCGCCGAGGTTCAAACCCTCGGCGGTGAATTGTTTTGCAAAATGTCATTGTGAGTCTTCGAGAAGCAATCCTCATTTTTTGAGATTGCTTCGAAAAAAACATCCCTTACAACGACATGGGAATCATTCATGTCTTCAATAACGACTGATCAGGGAATCGTTCACTACGAAGTATACGGGAGGGGCAAGCCTGTCATCCTGTTGCATGGATATCAAGGCTCATGGGGGTTATGGCAGGAGACGATGGCTTATCTCGGCGCATTTTATCGAACTTATGCGCTGGATTTTTGGGGCTTTGGCGAGTCCGGTACCAAGCGCGAAACCTATGCCGTGCAGGATTTTGTCAGCCTCGTTAATCAATTCATGGAACAACTCGGAATTGCCCGCGCACCGTTGGTGGGACACAGCATGGGTGGAACCGTTAGTCTGGCTGTCTCCATCAAATATCCGGAGCGCGTCAGCAAGGTTGTGATCATCGGCTCTCCCATTGTGGGATCATCGCTGTTCTTTTTCCCAAAAGTTTTTGGCTATCGCGCATTTGGATGGCTGACCTATCATAATATCTGGGTCTATAAATCTTTTTATCATTTGCTGGCTCCCGCTTATTCGAAGGATCGCAACTGGGCAAAGATGATGGATCGCGATGTTTCCCGCACAACCATGCAGGCTTTCTTTGCCAGTATCGGCTCGTTGCGCAAAACGGATTTGCGTCCCAGCCTCGGCCAGATCCACGTGCCGGTGTTGGGCATGTTCGGCGACAAGGATATCGTTGTTAATCCAAATCAGTGGAAGCCATTGCAAGCTGGTATACCGCAGGCGCGCGTGGAATGTTTTCACAAGGCTGGCCATTTCATTATGTTGGATGAGCCGAACGAATTCATCCAGAAGCTCAAAGCTTTTCTTGACGAGCCGGACCCAACCAGTAGTTTGACGTTATGACCGGATATTTTTATCCTGACCGGATGGGACGCATCATTCTGCTGGCAATGGAGGAAGTGATCGGCAGGGAAGGTGTTCATTCCGTGCTCAATCTATCATCGCTCGCTTCTTACGCGGACGAATATCCGGCCGCGCGCTCCGAGAAAACTTTTCCGTTCAAAGCGGTGACTCAGCTCCAAGAATCGCTGGAGCAGGTTTACGGTCCGCAGGGCGGACGCGGGACGGCTCTGCGAGTTGGACGTGCGTGCTTCCAATATGGACTGCGCGAATATGGTTCCATGCTTGGCATCACCGAGATGGCTTTTCGCCTGCTCCCGCTTTCCACTAAAATCCATATGGGCGCAAAGTCGTTTGCTGATCTGTTTAATAATCATACCGATCAACGCGTTCGGCTTGAGGAGAAGGATGGAAAACTTCTCTGGCACATTGAGCGCTGTCCGCTGTGCTGGGAACGCCGGACGACCGAGCCGGTTTGCCATTTGGCGGTGGGACTTTTGCAGGAGGCGCTTTATTGGTTGAGTGGTGGTAAGATATTCGATGTCAAGGAGATTACCTGCATTGCGCGCGGTGACCCGGCCTGCACCATTGTCATTGATCCAACGCCTTTATCCTAGTGGCTGGATTCTCTAACAAAATTGTAGGGGCGGGATGTTCCGCCCCTACTATAATTAAAATCTGATGTTACACAGAGGCGCGCCGCGCCTTCGTCAACAGGACAAATTCATAGTATGGATCCGCCTGCTTTCGCGGATCATTTCATCTGTCTGATGCGACGCACTGCGTCAGGTGAGTTAAAATTTAGAAACTATGCTCAAGATTATTCTTCATGCTCCCAATGTCATCATGCCATTCTGCGAACCGGCGCGCGAACTGCGCCTGCAAAACGCTCCGCTTTGGCTGTGGCAGAGAAATTTGCTTGCGCCTTATGTGACGCGTGAAATGGAATTAAAAAAGGGAACGCCCATGCCGCCCGTCCACGAGCCGACTCTGGTTTATCGCGATAATCTGTTTTTCGATGAGCCGTACATTCGGACTTTTCTGGCGGAGGCGAGAAAGCGCAGGCGGGCAGTCCGCGCCGCATTCTCCGCGGACGATCCGGCATTCAAGGAACATGCCTTGCCGCTTTCGACGTCCTATACACCGGCGGGGAGCATCTATCTTGCGGATTTGTGGTACTACCCCAACGGCCCGGTGGCGGATGTGGAACCCTTGGTGATCGATTTGCAATCGCGTGAGATTGGCTATTATCNNAGCGGCGATTTGCTTTTCCATGTTCCCTTGCGTTCCCTGCTTGCAATCGATTCCTGGGTGCATATTTTCATTGCCGATGTGGTATTCGGTTTATTCGGACGCGGCGCGCGCTTTGAGAAACGCCTCAATGAAGATTTGGGATTCAAATTGGGAATTCTTGGCAAAGCCGTCTATGAAGGACGGCAATTGTTGGAATCTTCGGATCTGGTGCAGGTTGGCAAGAATTGTGTGATTGATCCGCGCGCCGTCATTCATGGGCCGACGACTATTGG
>PLNY01000246.1 GCA_003141915.1 Anaerolineae bacterium
TACAAGCAATCACAGGAATTTGTAGAAAAACTTTTGGCGCAAGATGATGTGGCAAAGGCAACCAAAGATAATATTCAATCGTTCACGCAGGATGCCGTGGAAATCGTCCAAACGATGTTGAGGCAGGCTTCCGAGAAGAACGATTACGCGCGCATGGGCAAACTGCAAAAGATGATGGAAGTTCTCGAAGAAGCCTCCGCCCCGCCACCCGAAGTGGCGTTCATCGAGCAATTGCTCGACGCACCGGATGAAGCCGCTATTGAAAAGATGTTAAGCGACAATGCTTCCGTAGTAAACGACGCATTCCTCGAAGCGCTGAATGGTTTGGTGGCGCAGATCGACGCGCAGGCAAGTCAGGGCAACGCGGAAGCCAAAGCCGTGGCTGATAAACTGCAAAAGGTTTATAAGACCGCGCTCAAGTTTTCGATGAAGCAAAAGATGAAGTAAGAGAATTTCCTTATAGATTTCTCGCCACGAATTTCACTGATTTTCACGGATAGAAAAATCCGCGCGAATCTGTGTAATCCGTGGCGAGTTTTTTATGTATTTGAAGGCGCGGGTTGATTGCGCGCAATGTTCAAAACGAACAAGCCGAGTCCGGTAAATAGAAATGCGGTGGGAAAAATATAGAAGAGGTCCAACTTAACCAATTGACTGGCAAGCAGTGGCCCGAAAGAGAATCCAACATTGACCGGCAAATATGCAAACGACATGACGCGTCCACGGATATTATCAGAGGCGGAAGAAGACAAAACGTTGAATGAAATCGAAAAGACCGCCGCCGCGATTCCGCTGATGATGCAGACGATGATCGCAAACGGAATCAAACTGCGGGTCCAGAAAGGAACGAGCCACAGAACCGTTTCGAGCGCCGCGCCAATCATCAGTATCCGCCAATAGCCAAAACGATCCGCCAATGATCCAAAGATGGGTGCGAGTATCATCGCAAGCAATCCGCCCGCGCCGAGAATATATCCGATCATCGAAGCGGGATTGTCCCCTTTATATAACGAGGTGATGACGACGGGCATGTAAGAATAAACAATCATCCAACCGGCGTAGAGCAAAAAGAAGGCGATGAAAAGCGTGCGCAAACGTCCGGCTTGAAAAGACACGCGGATGGAATCTCCAGCCATGTGCCAAACCGAATCCTGACTCTTGCCGCGATAAGAATCAAGATATCCAAACGAAAGAGCCAGGACAACGCCGATCATCACCACGACGTTGATCCACATCAGCGTGCGAAAACCATAATGATCCACGATCGGGCCGCCAATCAGCGGACCGATAAACGCTCCGACCGGCCCGGCGCTGTTCATAATGGCGAATGCCAATCCGTGACGATGAGTCGGTGTGCGCTCTGCCAAAGTCGTAAGCATCAGACCGCTGTTGCCCAGCGAGAGACTCATCAGCGAACGGCCAAGCACAAAAATCCAAACGTTGCCCGCCAGCACTGAGATCATCCCGGCAAAAATATAAACAACGAAGGAACGCACCACCATCGGTTGACGCGAATAACGGTCAGCCAGCGCGCCCCAAAATGGGAGAAACGGAATCCCGGCCGCGCCGACGATGGCCGCTGTGATCCCAACCATCGAAGGGATTTGCGATTGAGCCATTCCAAGATCGCGCAGGAAGATCGGCGTGAAGGCCGTCATCTGCCCCCAGAAAACGGTTTCCAGAAAACTGGCGACAGTATAAAGCCCAAGAAGCCAAGTCCATGAAGTTCGAAAGGATGGTTTCAATACATTCTCCTCATCGGATAAATTTTGCCAATGGTACTTGAAATGAAAAGCAAATTCAATCCCCCGCTATCTACCTCATGTCAATTTTTGGTTTCGAACCATGTTATACATCTTATCAAATATCGACAGAATGTCGGGATCATCCCCAATTTCAGACAAATAACCATCAACTTCTTCATAGCTTATGTGTAAAAATCGATCAAACAATTGCGACCCACGCATTATATTTTGGCTTGGAATATAAATTGGGCCATATCTTTTTGTTGCATTGAAATAATAAAGAATTGGTAATAATTCTAGCCACCGGACAGTTTTAGGAACGAGCATAAAGTGGCACCGAGATTGAAAGAGAGTGTAACAGTTTTCGATCTATGAAGCGCAGCCCGATTTGAAAAAGGCTGAGATCGCGACGGTCTTTGCGATCGACGAGATGACGCAAGCCTGCACGAATGGTCTGGCTGCCTACCGAAAGCAGCCAGTCGTAAAGGAACGCCACCGCTAACGTTAGGCGAGACAAACGAGCAGCGTGATGAAGCATAGTTCCTTCCAAGTCAAAACCGTGTTTTTTAAAGTCTCCAAACATCTCTTCGATCCACATCCTGCGCCGATAATACTGCACGGTCAAAGTTGCATCGGGCAGATTAGTGGCGAGGCACCAAGGTTCCTTTTCGCCAACCTGCCAGTAAATCAAAACGGACACTGGATACATTTCTTGTTGGGTCAAATTCGCCTTTGGATACCAAGCGGATTGTCCAGCCTTTTGAACAAAGCTGCTGAATTCTTGCCAGCCGCTTTGCTCGTTGAGCCACAACCCAGTGTTACCTTTCTGGCGCAAGACATAGAACCAATACCACACATCGAGTTGCCGGAGCACGAAAATCGAGCCAAATTCGCTGTCTCCAACCACAAAAACGGGTGCTTTTGGAGGTAGCAGGCTGCGCACATATTTCAACAACTTCACCTGCCGTTGGCTCGTGCTATGACCGCGAACATACGGGATCCAAGTCCAGGCCATCGGAACGGCTCGGTGACGATAGGCCAGAGAGACCATGAGCAACTGGTGGCCGAAACCAATTTTGGTTCCATCGACAATGAGACGGATTTCGCCAACCCGTTCAAACTGCGATTGCAACCAGCCCTTGGCAATCGGTTTATACCAACGACGCACATCGATCGCAGGGTTCGCCAGAAATCGGCTCAAACGTCTCACCGTACTTTCGTTCTTTGCATTGCTGATCACTTTTCCGGCAATCTTACTCAGGTGCACAGAGTGACTATGATAAATTCCTACCAGCAACCATACAAAATTCTGAACTTGGGTGATTCGCTGTTTTGGACGCAGTTCACAAATCCGTTGAATCCAAGTACGATAAGTCTCGTTGATCGGCATTCGAACCTCCGGCAAAGTGTTTTGTGGTGAAACAACTTTACTCGATTTTCCTTGCCGATCAACTATTCTTTTGTTAAACTGTCAGGTGACTAG
>PLNY01000018.1 GCA_003141915.1 Anaerolineae bacterium
GAAGAATAGTTGCCAGCATCAAGAATGCGAATAATAAAACAACCGTCAGTTTTGAATTCACCCTTAGAAAGAACAAGACGCCTGCCAAACTGAAGGCCGGTGTAGAATCTGACGGCGCTGGCGAGGCAACTAGAACAATTCTAAATGTGCTTTACGGAAAGCCGACACGAGAGTTGATACCGCAATCTGTTTGGGAATCGAAAATTATCGAAGCACTCAACTCGCGCGCGAAAGATAAGGTCGTCACAGCCCGCTTTGAATTGAATAGACGTATCCCGACGCTTTATCTCGAATGGAAATGTGAACGTTTCAAACAAACAAACACATCAAGCTCGGTCGGCGACTGAAAATGAATATGATTTACTATACAAATCACGACGAAAAAGGACTTCCAATTGAGGACAAGTTGAAAGCACTCGGTGTTACCTATACAGGCATCCCGAATGAAATAAAGGCGGATGGTATTCTCGGCATTGTGCATGACACTGATTTGCGCACCAAAATTCTCGATAAGGGTAAAAAACCTTTGTGGTTAAGGGACAACGGCATCGTGCTTTTCGTGAGCAGCGCTGGCGTGAAATGCCAGCCCGAACGACGATTCATTAAGACCAGCAACAGATATTGCTATGTTTTCGGAATAGCAAGAAAAGCCAAGAAAGTAAGTGGAGAGACTCATTTTCTCAACAAAGAGGAGTGGCAAGAGATCATTAAATGGGCAAAGGCTTCTTCCAACAAAAAGTCTGTAGAGGCTCTCAAAGAATCTTCCAGCGATATAGTGAAGACACTTCTTTGGCCAGATGACGAAAATAAGCGAGGAAAAATGGCGCTGGCCATCCTTTGCCAAGGTTTTCTGTTTTGCTTTTGCCAACATGCAGCAAAGAAGGATTGGGGAGAAGATGTCATCAGGGCGCTTAAAATTATGAAATGCACTGGAGGCCAAAAGGCATCTACGGAGCAGCGAAAAGAGATTTCATGGATGTGGGAAAGCGTGCAGATGGCGGAATGGTGGCTGCGGGTTTTTCGAGCGGGAAATGATGGCAGCGCGTTGACGAAAAGTGAACGGGCGAATGGGTTTGTGGTGATCAAGGATCTTCTTGGCAAAGAAACCAAGGTTTCACGCGATTCAACAAAACTGGCCGCGATGTTGGAAAAGGGCAAAGTGAAGGATGCGAGTGTTGTCGCGAGGATAATCATTAGACTCGAAAAGGAATTGGCGTGAAGGCATCCGTTTCCCAAGAGCGCCTCGATTGGCAATCGCGCCGCGNNCTGAAGAACCGTTTCATCGTAGCTTTGAATTCTTGGCTGCGACTTTTGGACGGCGCGATTGAGGATTCAATCCTCGAAAAATCCTTTCTCTCCGACGTGCTACCGCAATGGGAAGCTCAACGCGGTGAAGTTGGCGAGTTGATCCGAGATTTTGAAAAAGAAATGTCACCCATGCAACTGTTCAGTGAACCTCCTCTGTCACGCTGCGATCCGCACACGAAGCAGTGGTTGGGAGAATTGGTTCACCGGCTCTGGCTCATTCGAGTCTGCGCGAAAGAATTGACTTCAACCGCCGAACGGTCTGTTTCCGCAATGGACACGGCGTATGCAGAACTCTCACAAATTGTGAGAACCCGACCGACTGGTGATTTGGTTTCAAGCATGAAACCGCACCGTCGTCTGTTTGAACGATTCCGGGATGCCTGCCAGAATTTAGGGGAAACCGTGAGCGAATTTCCGCACGAAATCAAAGTTGTATGACGTATGACGTATTTGCCCCGCATTCTCATTATTGACGACCTTTTCGGGCGGACTCATTCCGACCGCCGGAACGAGGAGCGCGCCAATCTGTGCGGACAGTATCTTTTGGAAGATGTCACGGATGATGAGAAAGGCAAAGGCGGCACGCTCAAGGTCAAACAACCTGTCGCACAAGCCGTTTTTTTTCGCGGGCAGAATCCCGCGTGTTCAACGGTCGGAGACACCGTTGAAAACGATCTTGAAGTCACGCTGTCAGTCATTCGCGAGGGCTGGTCCGAACCCCGGTCAGAGAATCCCTGCTGGTCAATGGTTCTGCTGGATTTGTGTTTCTACACCGGGCCAGTGACCAAGCAAAGTGACCGACGCGCGTCGGGAATGCCGGAAAGTCGCGAGAGGGACAACCAGCCAAAGCATTACTTCGGATTGGAAA
The DNA here is from genome assembly GCA_003141915.1 of Anaerolineae bacterium. Classification (GTDB taxonomy): domain Bacteria; phylum Chloroflexota; class Anaerolineae; order Anaerolineales; family Villigracilaceae; genus Fen-1038. The sequence goes on from PLNY01000018.1 coordinate 2,177, forward strand.
TCCTGGAAGCCATTCACAAGGAGTTTCCTGATTTGCCGGTGGTCATCATGTCCAGTATGCCGAGGAAGAATGTGAGTCGAGAGTTTTCCTCCAAGGGCGCGTTGGGATTTCTTCCTCGCGAAGATACTCACAGCGCAGACCGGTTGAAGGAAATGCTGTGGCGTCACGGCTTGATTCAGGATGAGACTGGCGAAATCGTCGGGCGCTCCCGTTCTTTGCTGCTGGCATTGCGTTCTGCTCGTCGCGCCGCATCTGCGCGCCGAAACGTCCTGATCCGCGGTGAGCGTGGTGTTGGAAAAGAACTGCTGGCGCGTTATATCGGGCGGCATGGCAGCAAGTCGGCCAGTGCGCCATTCCTGACCGTAAATTCGGCGGTGCTGTCGCCCACACTTTTTGCGAGCGAGTTGTTCGGAATTGACCGTCGCGTCGCAACTGGAGTTGAAGGTCGTGAAGGGCTAATTCCAGCGGCTACGGGCGGAGACCTTTTCTTTGACGAGATACGGGATATGTCGCTGGAGGCGCAGGCTGGAATCCTCCGTGTGCTGGAAGATCGAAAAGTGACGCCGGTTGGTGCAAAGAATTCCGTTCCGGTGGACGTTCGATTCCTTTCCGCAACCAATTTTGCTGTTGAAGAATTGGCATCAACCGGACGCTTTAGGCCGGACCTGCTTGATCGCCTTCGTGAGGGCGGCACGGCATACCTGCCGCCTTTGCGAGAGCGGAGAGAGGACATTCCCATGCTGGTGGAAAAACTCGTGCGGGAATCGGAAGCAAAAAACTCTGCCGCCATTCATCGTGATATTGACCCGAAGGCGATTGAGAAACTCTGCGCTTTTGACTGGCCGGGCAATGTCCGGGAACTGCGCAACTGCATTTTTGAAGCGGTCAACAACAATCCTGATGTCGAACACTTGGTGGTCGCACACATTCGATTGGCCGGTTCACGTTCAGGTGTGGGCGCGCCCCAAACGGTAGCCGCTACTATTGCTCAACCGACACAAAGCGTGGACGGACTGCTTCAATACCTCGCAAACCTGCCGGCTGACGAATGGGGGGCAGCAGAAATCGCCGGGAAACTGCCAGAAATCCGGGCCGCTTATGGACAGTTGCTTGCGCGCATGGTTAAGGCTGCAATCATCGCCACGCGACGCCCCTCCGTGGATGCCCCGGAGGGCAAGGTGCTGATTCATCCGGCAATGAAGTTGCTCACGGGCGACCGCTCGCTGACGGCTTCAAAAGCTGCCGATCTCCTAAAACGACTGTTAAAGGAAGAAGCGAATACGGCAAACGCTGCGCTTGATGATCCCCTCTTGCGCGAAGCACATGAAATTGCCCATCGCCTCCGGCCAAAGGGACAACCGAAGGCAACGGGTGTGAGCGATGGTGAAGTGGATCGTGGGAAAGGGACGCAAAAATGAGCGCTTTCCAAATCATCTTCGCGGACAACGACCAAAAAGGTTCGCCAGCATGGAAAGCGTGGCGGCAGGTTCTTCCTATATTCCTGAACGGCACGATCCAAGAGGCCGATTGTTTGCACGCTTCGTCGAGCAGTGAAGCATCGAGCGACCAAAAGCGCATCGGGGTCGCCATTACGCTCGGAACAAATGATTTTTGGGAAAACTTCATTCAACTCGAACGAGCGGGCTGCGAGTTTTTCATCAACGTCACTGATTCACCCGGCAAACCTAAGCCGTGGTCAGATTTAGAACCTCGGTGGCGCGGTGTGTGTATGCAGCGGGGTTCCGTTGTCTCACCAAAAGCAACTTCGCTCGCGGCGGAAATCAAAGCGGTAATCAAGGATAGGTTCCCCACAATTAAGCCGCATTTGCGTCCCTGTCGCCCCGTGGCCGACGCCAAAGAACTCGTCAAGGCACTGCCTGAATTCACTCACGGCGGCGCACTCGATGTGACGAACATAATGCTTGCTCCCGCGCGGATGCTTTGCCGCGCTCAAGTTGATGCTAAACAGAAGATCACGGCATGGACTTCGTGGGCGGACAAGAGTCGGCAATGGCGTAAGGAGGGCTGTTCACAACTGGAGAAATGCCGGGCGGAATACGAGGCAAAGCCTCTCAAAAACAAGGGCGAGAAGAAAATCAGTCCCGACAATCTGTTCGCCGCAGACTTGTTCAAGTCGTGGGAGTGTATCAATAGTTGGCTCTCCGCACCCGCGCCTAAGATTAAGGACAAAGACTCGCCGGAAGTTTTTGAACTAGAGCGGATGATGGGCTTGTTGACCGAGATTCGACTGATTGGCAAGGGGAAGCCAGGGAATAGCGCCTCTCAGAGTTCGTCCGAGAAGGTCTTGTCTCCTATCAAAATGGGCGAGCCGACTGCCAATAAGGCGTTTCGTGTCTTGGTTGTTGATGATCATGCGCAGGGCTGGCGCGACGTGATTGGCTTGGCTGCGAACCTCGCCTCGCAGAAATTAAAAGGCCGTGTCGAGGTTGATTTCTCGACCGATGCGAAGACCGTAATCTCCCAAGGAGCGGCCGACTTTTGGCAGGTGCTACTCGGCTACGACCTAGTGCTTTTAGATGTCTATCTTCCGGGTGGCACAAAAGGCACTGACTTGCTGGCAAAATTACGCGAAAGTGTGAATCGGTTGCCGGTGATTATCTGGACATCCTCGTTGAGTTCAGAACTGGCGGGATCAGCCGCACTCCACAACGGCTATGTTTTCAAAAAGACGAGTTCCATCACGGAACTAAGCGAGATTTTTGCGGTCTGGTTGCCCATCGGTAATGCGCGCCGGCACTACTCACTTCTCAACCCGCTTTTCAACCAGGCGATTATTGAACCCAAACTCAGGAAAATTGCCGTGGAGTTCACTTTATGGTGTCTCAAGTTGATGGACGGCTTCCACGCGGTGGATGACAGCTATTTTAAGTTTTTCAACGACCACGGCGGACGCCATGTCGTTGCGTTGCTTGAGAAGATTGAACAACTACTGCGGCCACTGCTGTTGCAGGGTTTCACCGACGGAAAAAATAGAACACCTATCCCACTAGGCCAAAAAGAATTGCTCGCGCTTTATGTGGCCGTCCTTTGTCACGAGTTCGGCATGTTTCCTCTAAGCAAGAAAGGATTTGAACAGCACTCGCAAAGCGAATTGGAAGCAACACGTAAACAACACGCCTTGAAAAGCTTTTGTGTTTTAACCGACGACGGCAAGGAGGAAATTGACGACGAACTGCGCACGCTGGTTCTGCAACTGAGGGATTCGTCCCTTGAGTCCCGTGAAGCCCATCGTTTGTCAGCACTCATCTCGGCTTATCACTCACGATTTCTCTCTTTGGAGAAGGAGAAGTTCGGAAGATTGGAAAAAGACATTGAAGCGATCGCCGCCCTCCGAGAGGCAGGCTTGACCGAACTTGAGGAAAAGCTGACGAGCCGCCTTAACTCCATCTGTAAAGGAGTTGGGAACGAGGAGATGGAAAAAGCTCGGCATTTGTGTGCCATTTTCCGCTTCGCCGATGCGATTGAGATGGATATTTCCCGAGTGCCAGCCCCATTTATTCTGCACGCTGCTGGGAGGGCCGATGCTCAGAACAGGGAGGATCTGAAACGACAGGTCGTTCGTTGCGTAAAAATCGAAGACGGGGTGGTCAGTATTCATTTCAACTGCCCCCGGCCAAATCATCACAAAGGGGCAATTTGGCCTTGGGCTGCGGCTCCAAAAAACAAATGGCCCGGTTTTAAGCGCATTGGCGATGGGTTCGACTTCCTAAAGGGCCAAAGCTTTGTCTCTCACCAGCCGGTCGATTTAACAAAGCCCGATAGTGAAATTGCGCAAGCCATAAAAGACATTCTGGATGATTGGTTGGATACACCAAGGGAGCATCAATCACAGGAGGGCATTGCGGCTGTCGCCGCCCTGAGCGTAATTTGTGATGTCCTCGAAGAATTTGATGCCATCACAAAGGTAGGTCAGAAAACAGAACAATCGATTCGGCTCGGACAAACGAATTGGGGGGATCAGACATCGCTTAAAACCATGACTTTGCTGCCGACGATTATTGAGCGGCAGAGAAGTTATGTTTCAACCGGCTACCAGCCATTCAAATCGCATTACGAGTCCAAGTTTGTTTTCCAGTCCAGCGAATTTGCGCGCGATTTGTTGAAGGTGATTGAGGGCAAAAGGAAGTTTGGCGACTACGAGGTAAAGTCACTGAAACGGACCAAGTTCACCGACATTTATTTCGATGAGTGGCTGCCCGACACAGACTCCTTCGTCTTGGCATCCAAAGGCGTCTCCTGCCGCTGGCGGAAACGCGGCAAAAAGGGCGCATTTGAAATCAAGCGCTCGCAAGTTGAGAAGAAGGACTACGAACATTTCCTAACGACCGCCAAACTCACCAAGCTGTGCGAAGAGCGCGAACTTGGGGAAGTTCCGCCAGACGTATTCAAGGAGTTAAGATTATCACCCGAACCTTCGCTCTCATCCGTTGCTCGAATTGAGAATGAGCGTTGCGAACTTGTTCTTGTCGGAAGTAGTCGGAAGGAATGGGTCAANNCGTTTCGTGTTCAACACAGAAGCAGAAGCGGGAATTGGGAATTTCTGGAAGAATCTCAAGAGATAGAAATTGTCTCAGATCACGATCAAACTCTGGCTGAGCTTTCAGAAATATTTTGCACGTCATTCAAATTGATCAAAATCCAAAAGTCCAAGATTGAGCTTTATGCGCACGCTTTGGTTGAACGGCAAACGCGGGGAAGGAAAGTCAAATTGTGGCTTGATGCGGATACTGGCGTGGACGATGCGATGGCGCTGCTTTTGGCCTTACGTTCTCCAGACCAATGCACATTGGTCGGCATTTCAGCAGTGGGAGGGAATGTTCCTCTTGAGAAGGTGCTAATCAACTCGGCCAAGATGATTCATTATTCAGCAGTAGCACCTCAACCTCCGTTATT
>PLNY01000379.1 GCA_003141915.1 Anaerolineae bacterium
CGTGCCGCCTATGCGCGGCATCGAATGGCGAAAGTCTCACGAGACGATGCACGCCTTTCTCGGAACGCAAATAGCCATAGGCATATTTTCCTCCAACCGCAATGGTCACGCTTTTTAAACCGGCTTCTTCGCCGTCGGTTCGATCAAGGATATCGGTTTTGAATCCGCGCGTATCAGCCCAACGCAGATACATGCGTTCGAGCATCGCGGCCCAATCCTGCGAATCCGTTCCGCCGGCTCCAGCATGAATGGCAAGCAAAGCATCGTCATCATCATATGGACCAGATAACATTGTCGTAAAGGACCGCTTTCCCAAATCCGCTTCGAGCGCGGTAATCTCTGTTTCCAATTCGCCGCGCAGAGATTCGTCGTCGAGGCGAGATAGTTCAACAAGATCGCGTAAATGGGATTGCAATTTACTCCACGACTCGACTTCATCGCGCAAATTGGAAACAACCTTCATGGTTTTTTGCGCGGCAGAAGAATCGTTCCAAAAATCCGGCCTTTCAATTTCTTTTTCGAGTTCCGCTATTTTTTTCTCTTTGCCCGCGAAGTCAAAGACGCTCCAAGAGCTGGGATGTTAATTCCTGTGTGCGAGCCAGACGGTCAAGCAAATCCTGCATGATTCCTCCAAAATTATGAATCTAAAATTCCATCTACAAATGCTTCGGGGTTGAACGGTTCCAAGTCTTCTATTTTTTCGCCCAGGCCGGCAAACAGAATCGGCAGGCCGAGTTCGCGTTGAATGGCGAACGCCATTCCACCATGCGCCGACGAATCAAGTTTTGTTAAGATGACACCCGTTGCATTAACCGCTTCTTTAAAAGCGCGAGCCTGTTGCAAAGCATTTTGTCCGGTGGTGGCATCCAATACCAGCCAGACCGCATGAGGCGCGCCTGCCAACGCCTTGCCAACCACGCGATGAATTTTCTTCAGCTCTTCCATCAAGTTGAAACGGGTGTGCAATCGTCCGGCAGTATCGATCAGGATCAAATCCACTTTATGAGCAATGCCGGATTGGATTGCATTAAACGCCACTGCACCCGGATCGCTTTCGGGCGCGCCCGCTACAACTTCAACCTGCAATCGGTCGCCCCAAATCTGAAGCTGATCCATCGCCGCGGCTCTGAATGTATCCGCCGCGCCAAAGAGAACTGACTTGCCTTCGCCGCAAAAACGCTGGCCGAGTTTCGCGATGGCGGTGGTTTTGCCTGAGCCATTGACACCAACGATTAAGATCACCAATGGATGCGCGGTCCAATTCATTGCGGGAGGAGCGATCAGACGCGAACGAAGATCAGACCGAAGCACAGATTGAAGTTCGTTCGCGCGCGTCAAGCCTCGGTCCCGGACGATGCGTTGAAGCGAATCAATCACATCGGTTGCCGTTTCGATTCCCAAATCGGCCTGGATGAGCAACGCTTCCAGCTCATCCCATGTTTCCTGGTTGATTTCGGTTGCGCCAAGCAAATTCGCGAGCCGCCCAAAAGCGGACTTGCTCGTTTTGAAAAGCCCATCGCGCCACTTTGATAATAAATCTGCCATGAGGCAGAATTATAACATGGGGGTTTTGTGTTATACTCGCCCCGTTTACTTGGAAAAGAGAAAGATTTTAAGATAAACAAAGGTTATAATAAAGGTATGCTTGAAGAACCTGTTCACGTCACCGATTCTGCATTTGACCAAACCGTTCTCAAATCAACGATTCCGGTCATTGTTGATTTCTGGGCGCCGTGGTGCGGACCCTGTAAAATGGTCGCGCCGATTCTTGAGAAGGTTGCCAAGGAATACGCGGGCAAACTGATGGTTGCCAAAGTCAACACGGACGACAACCCGGAATGGGCCGGCAAATATGGCGTACAGGGTATTCCGACCATGCTGTTCATCTCCAGCGGAAAGATCGTTCACCGCCAAGTAGGCGCATTGCCAGAAAGAATGTTGCGTGATGTTATAACCCAATTCATGGAGGTTGTCAGCCAGAGCTAAGATTGAACCTGAAAAGACCAACCGATATTGTGCTTGCCTTTGGCCTGACTGCAATCTGCCAACTTTACCACACCAGCCAAACGAAAATCAATCCGATCCATTCGCCGACCGCAGACGGACTTTAAGACATAACCGAGACATTGGCAAGAGTTTCTGTAATTAAAACGAATTACCCTTGCCGGCCTTTATTTGGCCGCGATAAATCCATTAGCTCCAAAGTAGAGAAAGGAAGAAAAATGAAACCTATACTGATGATTGCCATCTTGTTAACATTTATATTGAGCGCATGTGGGACGAAGGCAGCCCCCACCGCTGACCCAGTGCAGGTGCAAGCCTCAGCAATGGCCGAGGCTAACACGATAGTCGCTATGACCCAAGCGGCAATACCAACCCAAACTCCTGTTCCACCCACAGCGGCGGCTACCGATACCCCGCAACCCACACCGACCATTCCACCCTTGCCCACTGGTTCGGCACAACCGACATTGGCCGCCGCATCGACCAGCGCTACAGATTGCCAATTCCTCAAGGTGAGCCAAGGGGAAAAGTACGCTAACATGATGGTTCAAAATCAAACCAATGTGCTGATGGGAATAACTTTTTATCTCAAAACGAACGCGTTTGGGGATTGCGGCTATTGGAGTACTCAACTCAAACCGAACAGTTCAACGCTGTTAACGAATCTGCCTACAGGATGCTACATTGTTGGAACATGGACACTATCCGGTAAACCGGACCTTCAAAATTACGGGTATGCGTTTTGCGACACTATTAGAGATAAGTTCGTAATTAAAGCTAGCGTGGATACCATCTCATTCAATCCCTATTAGAGCGAGTATGTTTTTTAAGAGAGGCGAGCGTTGTGAACGCTCGCCTCTCTTTGTTTGTCTTACCCTCGGACGCGCTCAATGGATGCGCCAAGCGAACGAAGTTTCCCTTCCACATTTTCATAACCTCGGTCGATCTGGCTGATATTCCTTATTTTGGATTTGCCCTTTGCGGCCAAAGCGGCCAGCACCAGCGCCATACCGGCGCGGATATCGGGACTTTCCAGCCTCTCGCCAAACAATTGAGTGGGCCCTTGCACCAGACAGCGATACGGATCGCAGAGAATAATGCGGGCTCCCATGCCCACCAATTTATCGGTGAAATACATGCGCCCCGAATACATCCAATCGTGGAAAAGAATGGAGCCGCTGGCCTGGGTCGCGATAGTGATCGCAATACTGATCAGATCGGTTGGATAAGCAGGCCATACATTTGTCTTGATTTCAGGGATGGCGCCATCCAAATCCGAAACAACTTTAAGCGGTTGTTCAGAGTTAATCAGAATATCATCGCCTTCCACTTTCCATTGAACGCCCAGCCGGCGAAAGACTTCCGCAACCATCACAAGATAACGGACGCCCGCATTGCGAATTCGCACTTCCCCGTGCGTTACCGCTGCCGCGCCGACAAAACTCAGTACTTCAAGATAATCCGGTCCAATCGTAAATTCCCCGCCATGCAGATGCGGAACACCCGCGATATGAAGGGTATTGGATCCAATTTCATTAATCCGGGCGCCCATTGCGTTCAAGAGCTGACATAGTTCCTGCACATGCGGTTCGGACGCGGCGTTATGAATCACGGTATCGCCGCTGGCAGTGACTGCCGCCATCACGGCATTCTCCGTGGCGGTCACGCTGGCTTCATCCATCAATATCTCAGCGCCCTTCAAACCGCGCGATTGAAAATGGAACATGCGCTCATAAGTCACTTCCGCGCCCAAGGCCTGCAAGGCCAGAATATGCGTATCAAGACGACGTCGGCCAATGACATCCCCGCCGGGAGGAGGCAGGCGTAGTTCTCCTGCACGCGCGGTCATGGGACCGGCAATCAGGATGGATGCGCGGATCCGTCGGCATAGATTAAGATCGAGATCAGCCGGTCTCAAAGTCCGGGAAGCGATGCGCCATGTGGTAGGATCCAATTCTTCCACTTGAGCGCCCACGCTCTCGATCAAGTGACGCATATCCAGAACATCGCGAATACGCGGGACGTTATGAAGCGTCACCGGCTCGTTAGTCAACAAGCACGCCGCTAAAAGCGGAAGCGCCGCGTTCTTATTGCCGGCTGGAACGATTTCACCGCGCAGTGGAATGCCGCCTTCAATTACAAATTCTTCCATTTATTCATCTCCTGAAAAGTCTTGCAGGATTGTAAGGCAGTTTGGATGTTTCGCCAAGAACATTACAATTGACTTACATCAGATGGGAATAAATTGTCATTTATACTATAATAAAAGGAATGGATTTTATTTTGATTGTTCCCGCCTTGACTGGATGGATAAGCGGCTGGGTTGTTAATTACCTTGCTGATGTTCTGCCGATAACCCGGCGACTCTCGCATCCGGCATGTCCACATTGCAAACAGAATCTTCCGTTCACCTCATATCTTGTATTTCGTCCCTGTCCCAATTGTCATCAACCCCGCGCGCTGCGGGTTTGGTTCGTTCAAGGCCTCATGCTGATCGTCAGCATCTACATTTGGATCAAGTCCCCATTCAGCATCTTCTTCTTCCATCCGCCCTATCAAACGGGATACGTGCTCGGTATGATCCTTTTGACATATTTTGCGATGGTCTTTGTGATTGACTTTGAACATCGTTTGATCCTGCATCCAACCAGCATCTTTGGCGCTCTTTTCGGACTTGGATTGGGCATCTGGATCAATGGGCTTTTCTCCACGCTGATCGGCGGACTGGCCGGCCTTGCCATCATGCTTGTCTTCTATTATCTCGGTGTTTTATTCTCGCGCTTTCGGGCCAGACGGATGCAGTCCGCCGGACAAGATTCAGACAACGAGGAAGCGCTGGGGTTTGGTGATGTAATTTTAGCGGGTGTGCTCGGCTTGATTCTGGGTTGGCCATTCATCTGGTTCGGCCTGCTCCTCGGAATTTTGTTTGCAGGCCTGGTGGGTGTCATCATGGTAATATACTTGATGATCGCGAAACGATATAAAGCAGAAGCCCTGATGGTCTTTATGCCCTATGGTCCATTTTTCATTACAAGCGCATTTCTTATTCTGTTTATTCCTACGTGGATCACACCCATCATACCCAAGTAGGATTGCAATCATATAAAGGCAAAGCCGCAGAAATGTTAAAGAAACTTTTTTCCAGATCCAGAAAGAGAACACGGGCGCAGGCCATGGTGGAATTTGCCCTGGCGCTGCCCATTTTATTAATGGTGATGTATGGCATGATCGAGGCAGGACGCTTGTTGTTCATTTACTCTTCGGTCATATCCGCCGCCCGCAATGCAGTCCGGTATGGCTCCGCTAGCGGCACAAGCCCCAACGGTATGCCATACTATCAGGATTGTGCCGGGATCACCGGCGCGGCTAACAATCTTGCCATCATCTCCCCGCTCACCACTTCAATCACCTACGATGCCGGGCTGTCATACCCCGCTGGCGCTCCACAGCCAATCAGCGGGCCGCCAGCCATTGCAATGACCGCTCAATGTAGCAGCGTCGGCACTTGGCCCACATTTTCCAGCGGCTACCGCATCAACGTACAGGTTTCTGCGCAATACGCGCCTATCATTGCAATTGGGAATTTAATTCCATCCTTTCAGCCGCTTACGATCACTTCCCAATCATCACGCACCCTTTTATTAAGTGTAACGATCAACGTGACTCCCGATGTAAATTGGCAAACATACGCCACTCAAACTGCAGCTCAAGCCTCCACTAACACTTCTGTGTCCCAAACTCAAGCTGCAGTCTCAGGCGCTACCAACACTGCTATGGCCAAAACTCAAACTGCGGCCCCATCTCCTACTATCACAAAGACACCGACTATCACGCCGACATCGACCAACACGCCGACATCAACCAACACGCCAACGCTCACACCAACCATTACAGGTACGCTCCCCACGCCCACCAAGACATTCACACCCACGCCCATCACGCCCACCAATACTGGTACTATTACACCTCTTCCCACTGCTACCAGCACCAGCACTCCAAACTATACTCTCACACCGGCTATTTCCACCTGCTCTACCAAATTATCGCATCTTGCGCTCACTTATTCCACCACATCCCCCTACACCATGAGCATGACCGCAACAAACAGCACCGGCGTGAATCTCGCGATTCAAGCCATCTATGTTTATTGGAACAATGGAACGGGACATTCAGGCGGCACGGATACCACATTGGACCTGTTGAGCACAGCCATTGGCAGCAACACCATCTGGAGCACCAGCGTTGTTGGCAGAAACCCATATGGCGATCAAGGGGTATATGCGCCTTTTTATCCGATACCGTTCAGTTCGGCGAGCCTGCCAACCGGCACATCCACAATTTATTTTACCTTCACCCAAAGCTACAACAGTCAGAATGGCAGTGAACGAATCTATATCATGTTCCTCAACAATGGCTGCCAGGGTTATGTGATAGACTCGAGTAATTAACCATGAAGAAAAAACATTCCCCCAACAAGAAACTCGAACGCGGCCAAAGCCTGGTGGAACTGGCTATCAGCCTGACGTTCATCCTCCTGCTTCTATCTGGAGCAATAACTTTTGGCATGGCCTATTTCTGCTATTTGTCCCTGAACGACGCTGCCCAGGAAGGCGCTTTGTATGGATCGCTTAAACCCGATGATGGAACCGGGATCATCAACCGCGTGCAGGCTGCCTCCACCAGTCCGGTTGATCTTTCGCAATTACCCGACTCCAACGTCACAATCACCTATAATAATGGAATTGCCGCAAAGTGTCAGGGCTCAGTAAGTTCAACGCCCAATTCGATTACGGTTACCGTTAATTACTCTTACCAGATCTTCATGCCTTTTATGTCCAAAATAGTTGGCTCAAACCAGATTCCACTCACGGGCACGGCCACCGACACAATCTTAATGCCTCAATGCCCGTGAGACAGAGCCTCGTTAGAATTTGATCCAACACAACATTCATCGCAGTCAACTGGGATATAATCCTCCTTTGTTCAAGATATCTTTTTCCAAGGAGGCGCCTCGACAATTTATCTTGGGAAAGAACAGCGCATGATCTTGTAAAGCCTTACAAGATGACGAGGATGAGGGTTCTCCATTGCGGGATGGAGTTAATCAACCGTAACGGTTGAAAAAATCGAAAGTTCAGCGGAAGCCCTCTGGATGTGCCATCATCCAATTCTCTTTCCCTCCAGTCAATCAATTCGCCAACAATGCTGCGCGGGCAACCGCGCCGATAAAGACGCGAAGAATGGCAAATCTATGTCATTGCGAGTCATCGTTCTTCCCTGCACTTGCACGCAGGGCAAGTGTGATGGCGCGGCAATCTCCTCTCACTATCAAACAGGAGGTTGCTTGCCAAAGGCATGCTTTGCGGTCGTTGCTCTGCTCCTCGCCATGACATCAAAAAATATCAAACCTGGAGGATCCCTATGTGTGGAATCGTTGGATATATCGGGCCGCGTGACGCGACGCCGATCATTCTCGATGGCCTGAAGAGGCTCGAGTACCGCGGTTATGATTCAGCGGGACTGGCTGTATTTAACGGCGGCCAGCTCGAAGTCCGAAAAGACGCAGGTAAGTTATCGCAATTGGTTGACCTTGTGAACAAGTCGCCGATCAACGGCGCGCCCGGCATCGGACATACGCGCTGGGCAACGCATGGTGCGCCGTCTGCGCGCAACGCGCATCCGCATCTCGGCCAGACCGGGCGCGTGGTCGTTGTGCAAAATGGCATCGTCGAGAATTTTCTCGAATTGAAAGATGAATTGATGGCGGAGGGAATCGAATTCCAATCCGATACCGATACCGAAACCATCGTCCATTTGGTGGAGCGTTATATCGCTTCGGGGCTCGATCTGGTGGAGGCCGCGCGTCAAACCTTCAAGCAAATCCAGGGAGCCAATGTCGTGATCTTGATGTCGGCTGACGAACCCGACAAGATCGTAGCCGCGCGCATCGGCAATGCAGGCGGCGTGGTGCTCGGCTTGGGCAAGGATGAAAATTTTCTGGCGAGCGATATTCCCGCCATCATGGAACATACGCATCGCGTGATGTTTCTCGAATCACGGCAAATGGCTGTGGTGACGCGTGATGCTATTCGCGTGGAAACCATCGAAGGCGCGCCAATTAATCCGCAAGTGCATACCATTTCATGGGACCCGGTCACTGCGGAAAAAGGCGAGTATCGTCACTTCATGCAGAAGGAAATCCATGAGCAGGCGCGCGCCTTGACGGATACGCTTGCCGGCCGCGTCGATTTTGTCAAAGGCCAAATCCGCCTGCCCGATTTAAAACTCACCAAAGAATTTGCAAATCAAATCGAAAAGATTTATATCACCGCCTGCGGCACCGCCGCGCATGCGGGAATGATCGGCAAAACGCTGATCGAAAAAATCGCGCGCATCCCGGTCGAAGTGG
>PLNY01000321.1 GCA_003141915.1 Anaerolineae bacterium
TACCAAGTTTGGTCCGTATAAGTTGGTAAACGAGAACGTTTTGCAAAGTCCGTGTGGCCCCTTTCATTGGTTCTGCGACCTTACCAAGAACACCGAGGTTTTGAGCGCCGCCCGCAATACGCTGATTGTAGCCTTTACTGCTACTATCATCTCGACGGTGGTCGGGACCATGGCGGCTCTGGCTCTTNNCCGTCTTCGGACGTTTTCGCAAATTTCTTTGTACATCCCGATTGTTATTCCTGAAGTTGTCATGGGTATAACGATTTTGGTGATGTTCAGCCAGTTGTTTACCTACCTCAACACGTCCCTTCATCTTGCCGGAGATTCACAGTTGTCGCTTGGCTTGTGGACGGTAATCCTTGCCCACATCTCGTTCATGATTCCATTTGTGACTTTGGTTGTGCAGGCGCGTCTGCAAGGGCTGGATAAATCCTACGAGGAAGCGGCAATGGACCTTGGTGCGAACGAATGGACTACCTTTCGTCGCGTAACATTCCCAATGATCCTGCCTGGCGTGCTTGCCGGCGCATTATTGGCGTTCACGCTTTCCATTGACGACTTTGTCATCACTTTCTTCACGAATGGACCGGGCTCTGCGACATTACCCATCTACGTTTTTGGACTTCTGCGCCGCGTCATCACTCCTCAATTGAACGCCCTTTCCACGGTCTGGATTCTTATTGTGTTGATTGCGGTTTCCCTTACCCAGCGATTCGAAAGTCGTCAAAAGTAAACGGGAGTTTCGTTCCAAATCAGAATTGGAACGTTGTAGAATATATTCTAAAGGAGAAGAGTTTGATATGAAAAGCACAATTCTTATTAAATTGTCAGCGGGACTATTGGCGTTGAGTATCCTGTTGACAGCTTGTGGTGGTGGTGGACAGTCGGTTGCCACTCAAGCGCCTGCCGCTACGCAACCCCCGGCGGCCACGCAGGCACCTGCACAACCGGCTGTAACAGCGCCGACAGCTTCATCTTCCCAACCCACCGCCTCGGCGCAACAGCCAACTGCTTCCGCTACTTCCGCACCGTACGCTGCGCCTGCGTTCACGTCCCAGCCCAGCGGTAAATCCACCGCAGATGGATTTAATTGCCCGGCACCAAATCCGCGTATGCAGCTTACATCGAAGGAATTGAATCTCTTCGTGTGGACGACCTACATACCGCAGGATTTCTACGAATGCTTCGAGAAGGTCTATGGGATCAGCATCAATTATGATGAATACTCAAGCGACGAAGCCATGCTTGCAAAAGTCACGGCTGGAGCCAGTTCGTATGATCTGGTGCAGCCTACAGATTATGCAGCGTCGATCTTAATTCATCAAGGGATGCTTCAGAAGCTGGATCATAGCCAGCTCTCCGTGTTGCCTAATTTCGATCCAGGTAGCTTGAATCTGGCTTTTGATCCGGGCAACCAATATACGATACCGTACGAGGGCGGCTTGGATGCCATTGTGGTCAATACAGCGGCAGTGAAGGATGTACCGAAGTCCTGGGCTGATCTCTGGAATCCAGCATACAAGGGCCAGATGGTTTTTGCCGACGATGAACGCACTGTCATTGGTTTGACGTTATTGACGCTCGGCTTCGACGTAAACACAACCGATAAGAATCAGCTTGACCAGGCCAAGCAAAAGCTNNCTGGCGCAACTGACGCCGGGCATCAAAAAATATGACAGTGACAGTCCGCACAGCGATCTGATTTCCGGCGATGTCAACCTCGGTGAAACATGGACTGGCGAAGCTTTCATGGCTCAGCAGGGCCTGTCCTCCATCAAATTTATCTACCCGACGGAGGGTTCAATCATCTGGCAGGATAACTGGGCGATGTTAAAGAACGCTCGCCATCCCGATGCGGCTTACGCTTGGTTGAATTACATCAACCAGCCCGACATGTTCTGGATGATGTTGACGAATTACATGTATATTAATCCCAACGCCGCGTCCCTGGCTTATTCCAAGGGCAATTCCATGCCAGTCACCGATATCAACGGCAACTCCTCCACGCTGGGCGCTGTTTATGATAGTTATGCCAATTCGCCCATTACCAATCCAGCACTCAGCGCTATCAAAGCCAGCCATCGCATCGATGATGTTGGAGCGGCCACACCATTGTATGACCAGATTTGGACAGAAGTGAAATCCGGCCAGTAAAGGATTCTGTTCTGGGTGTTGAACGCTCGGCTAATGGGAAAATAGCCGGGCGTTTTTCATTTTGGGTGACTATCGCTTGTCGACAAGGAGTAGCTGATACATCAGGTTATGGAGCATTACCGGGGGCTCGCATGGAGCCAGGCGGAGCAAACTCTCAAAGAACCAGCCAAAACTATGCAAAAAAAAGAGCAAATGCTACCCGCAGGTGGCAACCGCGATAAAGGATGGATATAGGATGGTTATGGGATGGATATAGGATGAGTATAGGATCATCGAAGGATGACTGGGCTGGGGGCAGGGAAATAGGCAAGGCAAGCTGACGGGGAAGTTTCCCGATTGAGAGGGTACAATGGCGAAAGGCGGACCGAACTTGATGCCGCAAAGAGCTGAAAAGACGTTAAATCCGGCAATTCGGGTTATCAGGGGTGAGGCGGGAATAGAATCCGATNNGGCAACATGACTTCCGAAGGCGGCTATCACGCGGCAGAACTTCTCTTCGCCCTTTCCGCGCCGCCGACGGCGATCGCGTGTATCAACGATGTGACCGCAATCGGAGCCATGCATGCGGCACGTGAGCATGGATTGATCGTTGGACAAGATATAGCTATTGCCGGTTTCGACGGCATCGCGGATTCTGCACATGCAAGTCCTCCTCTTACAACACTGGAACAGCCCATTTACACTATTGCGCGTCAGTTAGCAAATATGATTCTCACTATGGCTGTGGGGAAGACTTTAGAAAATAAACAATTAAAGATGCAGCCCCAATTATTGATCCGTTCTTCGACGGGTGGTTAATGTCGTTAAAAAATCCAAATTCTTAATTGACTGGATCGCATTCCCACATCTCAAATATTGTTATTGGGTATCACTGCTGTCACGAATGGCGTGACCACAGGCATGGGTGTTTGGTTATTCAAGCGAATGATATATTGACAAATTGCCTACCGATGTTATACTATAACTGACCAGTCAGTCATTTAAAAGGACGCTATGTCTCCTCGACCAAATGTTAGTGATGAACGCAAAACTCAAATCCTGAATGCTGCCGAAGGCGTTTTTACTAAAAGGGGATTCAATGAAGCCCGTATGGATGATATTGCTGAAAAAACCGGCCTCAGCAAAGGAACGCTTTATCTTTATTTCAAAAGCAAGGATGATCTCATCATTGCCATTCTGGAACGGATTTTTCAACGCGAGTTCCGGCAACTAGAAGATTTGCAGCAGGATGATGTTAGCGCATCGGATGCAATGATGAAACTTACCGATCTAATAACCAAAGATATCGTGTCAATGCTTCGGCTGATTCCTATCATTTATAACTTTCTCGCATTGGCATTTCGCAACAAGTATGTGCAGCGAGCTTTAAAGGACTACATCAACCATTATCTGAATATTCTTATTCCTATCATTCAGCGTGGAATCGACGCGGGAGAATTTCGTTCCGTGGATGCACGCGAGGTGGCCATTGCTGCTGGTGCCATCATCGAGGGAACAATGCTGCTTTGGGTTTACGATAAGAGCATCATTGATCCTGAGCGCCATATTCGCTCAGGGATGAAACTACTGCTTGAAGGGGTTCAAACCCGAACCTAACGCTTTAGCGCCATCTATTAAAGATTGTTTCAACGTGGTGTGCGCACTAGGTGAATAACCAAATTCGCGCAAATATTTAGGAGTATTGATCATGAAACCAAATACCAATAATTTCAAGGTTCACGATTCTAAACCGAGATCGAATCCTGATCTTCAGGACGATGTGAAATCTCCTCTGGTGCCAGAACTTCAGGCTTTCGCTAAAAATATATGGCTCGTCGAAGGTTCAAATGTCCGAGATATGGGCATTATGTTTACTACTCGCATGACAATCGTAAAGCTTGCTAATGGCTCAGTGTGGATCGAATCTCCTGTGCCCGTACCGTTTGAAACGCTCAAACGCATCACAGAATTGGGACCGGTTAAATATCTTGTTGCGGCAACTCCGAGACACGTCTGGCGGCTCGAAAGATGGCATACCCTATTTCCCGCAGCGCAACTATGGACATCACGACCTACACCATTTACATTGAAGCAGGGGCAGCTATCGTTGACTGGAATCCTGGGGGATGTGCCGCAGCCTGATTGGGCTGACGACTTCGATCAACTTGCCTTCCAAGGCAACCCGCTCATCGAAGAAGTCTTTTTCTTCCATAAAGAGTCTCACACGGTCATCCTGGATGATTTATTCCAAATTCATCCAATCGTGAAAGGAAAACCGTTTCGGAATGCGCTGTTCAAACTCGAGGGGGTTGCATCTCCGTATGGCGGCGTTGCACTTGATATGAAGATGTCCTTCACTGCGCGAAATCTCGCGCGGCGATCGCTCGAAAAGCTGCTTTCGTGGGATTTTGATNNTCTTTCACCAATCGAAATCTCGCGCGGCAATCCCTTGAAAAGCTGCTCTCGTGGGATTTCGACAAGTTAATCATCGCACATGGTATTTGCATCGAGAAAGATGCAAAGCCATTATTAGAGCGGGCCTTCCGATGGCTTTCGCGTTGACATCCATTGCCTGCTAAAAAACCATACCCGGAGTTCGATCTATTTTAAAGGAGCATTATGAGTAAAACCACCGTTCTTACCGCGCCTCAGGGCCTCTTGCGTTTTGGCCTGCGGCTTCCGATCTGGCTTTATCGCCTGCGTTTGGGTTGGCTGTTCGGCAATCGCTTTCTTTTGCTGACGCACATTGGGCGAAAAAGCGGACTGGCGCGTCAAACCGTCATCGAGGTGGTCAAATACGACGAAGAGTCAGATCGCTACTTTGTTGTTTCAGGCTGGGGGATTCAATCTGATTGGTATCAAAACATTCATAAGAATCCAGACGTCGTTATAAATGTTGGCGCGCGAAAGCTGCAAGTGCGCGCCGAAGATATTCCGCTCTCGGAAGCGGTTGATATCCTCGAGGAATATACGCGCCGCTATCCGATGGCTTTCAAAGAGTTGACTCGATTATTTCTCAAAGAAGAATTGCAACCCGGTCGAGAAGCGAGCCAGCGCCTGGCGGAGATGATGCCTATGGTTGCTTTTCGCCCGCGCAAGTAATGGTTTTGCAGAGTCTTTTGATATTGTTCCCAACGATGGAGGATCCTCATGACGAAGAAGCTTTTACTGTTTGCACCGGTAACTTTCGATCTTGCCGAAACTACCCGAATGATCGAAATAGCTAAAGGGATCATCAATCATCCTTTGGCAAGCAAGGTCTTCGACATCCAATTCATTTCCAATGGTGGAGACCTGGAGCACTTGATCGAGGAGGAAGGCTTTCCGTTGAAGCGATTAGAACCACGCTATACAATGGAAATGATCGAACTCCTTGGGAAAGTGGATAAGGGGGAAAAATTCGCTCCCGCTCTTTCCCAAAAGGAAATGATTGCCATGATCGATAACGAAGTGAAATACTTAACAGAATTAAAGCCGACAGTAGTGGTTACTGGTTCCTACATGACCATCCCGGTCACCTGCCGGATCTTGAATATTCCACTCGTGTGGGTCGTCCAATCNNGATAATCTTCCCGCCTCTTAAGAAAATCGCTGACTGGCTGATCCTGTTATTCATAAACTTCTGGATCAGGATTGGGTTCTTGGGTCCGGTGAACAAAGCTGCCAAGCATTATGGTGTTGCTGGATATAAATCCATTTTTGAGTACTGGCGCGGCGATATTACCATGGTTGCTGAACCGGCCGAGTTCTCTGGAGTGAAACTTCCGTCAAATTATTACTACACCGGTCCTCTCATCGCCAGACAAGACTTTCCTTTGCCGGAGGAAATCAAGAATATTCCGCGGGATAAACCCCTTATTTATTTCGCGATGGGAAGCTCGGGGACTCCGCAGATCATTGCTAAAATCATTGAAAGTTTTGAGGGGAAATCTTATCGTGTTATTGCCCCTGTAAAACAGCATCTTGATAAGGTTCCCGGCGTTAAAATCCCTTCAAATGTCATGGTGACGGACTGGCTCCCTGCACATCTTGTAAATAAACTCGCAGATCTTTCCTTGATCCATGGTGGCATCGGAACAGTCATGACTGCGGCCTATGCCGGTAAACCCGTGGTCGGTGTAGGCATGCAACTCGAACAAGTAGCAAACATTGCCTGTCTGGTGCGCAAGGGATTTGCGATACGAGTGGCAAAATCAAAAGACCCATCAAAAAAAGTACAGGAGGCTATTCGGCTTCTACTGCACGATGAAGATGCCAAACGTAAAGCTCAAGAATTTTCAAAGATAATGGAAAAGTGGGATGGCCCGAAAATGGCCGCTGAACTGCTTTACAATAAATTTGGGAGGCTCTCGAAACAGTAAACTAAACTAGCTCGATAGCTAATTGGAATTGCTACATATTCCCCGGCATTCGTAAAAACGCATCGTAAGTATCAAAGTCCTCTTCGAATTCGACGAGGACTTTGATCTATACACGGCAAGATAAATTTGTATCCTCTGATAGTCATTACTCATAATTTACCAGGTGCGGTAAAATTGCCAGAACCTATTCATACCCATCTCAAAAATATTCCCCATGCAAAACAAATCAATCATGAAACGACTTACTGACTTCATTATCGCTAATCTCACCGAGATGATCGCGGCGGTGCGAACATCGCAGACTTTATTGCTGATTGTTCTGGCGATTCTGGTCGGGCTTGGTGGAGGAATTGGCGTCTGGCTATTCAAATTAATCTATAACCTGCTCCAGACGTTCCTGTTNNTGGCAAATGGACTCTGGTATTGATTCCCATAACTGGCGGCCTGGTTGTTGGGCTATTCAATCATTATTTTCTGAGGGAAGAGAAAGTGCATGGCACGGCCGCGGTCATGCAATCCGTGGCGTTATCGGGAGGGCGACTGCCTTATCAAAGTGCGCCTGCCAAAGCCGCGGCTGCCGCGCTTTCGCTGGGAAGCGGTGCATCGGTGGGACCGGAAGATCCTGCGGTTCAAATCGGCGCCAATATTGCGTCCATGTTCGGGCAATGGCTTCGACTATCGGATGAGAGAGTCAAAATATTGGTGGCAGCGGGTGCCGGGTCCGCGATTGCGGCGGCATTCAACGCGCCGATTGCAGGCGTCTTCTTTGCGCTCGAACTTATCCTTGGAGAAATCAGCGGAAACGCACTCTGGTTGATTCTCGTTTCAACAGTTGTTTCTGCCGTTTTTACGCAAGCCGTTTCAGGAAACGCACCTGCCTTTCAAGTGCCAGCTTATCAATTTCATTCGGCATGGGAATTGCCCTTATACCTCCTGCTGGGATTAGTTGCGGGACCGATCTCGGCTTTATATGCAGACCTGCTTTATAGATTCCAAGATATTTATAGCGCATGGCATGTGGCGGATTGGATCAAGCCCGCCAGCGCGGGTTTGATCTTAGGGATCGCGGCGCTGTTCGTTCCACAAGCGCTTGGAACCGGTTACGGTTCCATCGAAGAAATTCTAAACAAAAACGGTTTCAGCTTGAGTTTCTTGTTAATCCTTGCCGTTGCAAAATTAATTCTGACCCCTCTTAGCCTCGGAAGCGGATTCAAAGGAGGCGTTTTCGCGCCATCCTTATTCATTGGCGCGGCGATGGGTGGCGCGTTTGGCGTGGCCGCGGCCCATATATTTCCAGAGCTAGGGATCGATCCGAGTGCATTTGCTCTGGTTGGCATGGCTGCGATGTTGGCAGCTGCAGTCCGCGCGCCGCTGACTGCAGTCATTCTGCTCTTTGAGCTCACGAACGATTATCACATCATCCTGCCACTGATGTTTTCGGTGGCGGTCAGTTTGTTAATCGCACAACGCTTCCAACGCGACTCGGATTATGGGATTGGCTTGGCACGTCATGGCATCCGCCTCGACCGCGGCCGTGATGTGGATGTATTGGAATCCATTACCGTTGGGGAAGTGATGCGGAAAGACACAACCGCAATCCGAGAGTCTGATTCTTTGAAGAAAGCCGCTGACCTTTTAGAAAAGAAGCGGCATCATGGCTTGCCCGTTGTTAATGTGCGCGGCAGGTTGGTCGGCGTGCTTTCAGTACAGGACATTGATCGGGCTAAAGATCTAAAAATAAATGTCGCGGAGATTTATACCCGCGATCCTCTGGTGGCTTTTCCAAGCGACACGCTTTCTTCGGCATTGCGGCAAATGAGCGAGCATGATATCGGACGCCTACCGGTTGTATCGCGCACGGATAAACAAAAACTACTGGGCGTTCTGCGCCGCGCAGATATTATCCATGCTTATAATCTTGCACTGGCGCGCCGCGTCGAACAGCGCCATCGCGAAGGCAGCGTACGCCTGGACGCCATGACGCCCGACCGCGTGGATGTTACAGATGCCGTCGTTGAGACTGGGGCTCCGATTGCCGGGAAGAAAATGAAGGAAATTTCTTTTCCAAAAGAATGCGTGATTGCATCAATCCGACGCGGCTCAAAAGTCATCATCCCTCATGGTGAAACGACTATTCAACCTCGGGACATCCTCGTCATTGTTGCACAGGGAAAGGCGCGTGGAGAAGCGGTGAAACTTTGCCACTCAGAAAAGTAAACCCATGGTGGATTTCAAGTGCAAAAGAGATTCGAGCTTCCTTTCCTGTATCGTGTGCACAGTTGGCGTAAAGGCTTGGCGTCAGGAATGTTAAAAGGATTTTCTCTTGGCTTTCATTGAAGTATTTCCAGTGTGTCATCATGCTTTCGGTTCCTTCCATAAGAAGTCATAAAACTATATAAGACAACCGTTTGGAAAAAGTATAAGAAACGTACAGAAATCGTATCACAACCGTCCAGCAAGGTTGGGGGAAAAGCGATACATTAAATTTTTGAGGCACTCGCTATTCTTAGTGAAATATTATCAAGACAACAGGATAGGGCGTATGAACTTAATATCCAATCGGCCGTCTGTGCTGGCTGCCATTTTGATGCTGTTTTTGCTTTCATTGAGCCAGGGTGAGCCACGCCCAGTGCCCAAGAACATTGTTTTAGAACAAGTCCCGGTTGATTGCAGCTTGCCTGTAAGTCGAAGTTGGATTGAAAAGGTTAATCGCATCCGATGGGTCGCATATAGCTCGCCCAATCCTGATCTGAATTTGAGATTTTATCAACCGACAGCCGATACCCTTTATCAGGACCTGAAAGTATTACGAAGAGCGCAATTCACAGGCTTGATCACCTATGGATCCGCCGGCATTATGGGAACACAGTTTCCGAGCATTGCACAATCACTCGGGTTTCAGGGAATCATCATGGGCATTTGGGGACCCAATAATCCGGACGAACTTAAAAATGCCCAGGCTGCAGCGAGTTTGCCGATCGTACTGGGTTATGTCATGGGAAACGAAGGTCTTTCCGGTACCAGAGACCGATATACACTTTCCGATCTCTGCTCGGCAATTACCGATTTGCGAACACGCACAGGAAAACCTGTTGCGACTGCGGAGGATGTTGATACCTATGATTATAGACCTGGACTCTTGTCGGTAGGGGATTGGTTATTTCCCATCGCACATCCATACTGGCACGCTGTCGAGGAACCGCAGAAAGCCATCCAATGGGAACAAGATCAATATGATGCCTTTCTCGAAAAGACCAATCGCTTTGTGTTTTTTGAAGAAAACGGATTACCTACTGCTGGTGCAAGTGGTTTATCAGAATCAAGCCAGGATTTGTTCTATAGCGGGCTGGCAAAAACGAAAGTTCGATTTGCGTATTTTGAAGCATTTGATCAACCATCCAAGATTAACTCCTCTGTTGAACCCCATTGGGGAATCTTTCATTCGAATCTGAAACCAAAATTGCTGGGTTGGGACCTGATGGGCTATCGATTGTTTACGGCTGGAAATGATTCTGATTTTTGGGTACAGGAATGTTCGGGAAAAAGAGGAGATCGTTGCCTTATAAACACGGATGAAACGTCTCTCATAGCTGGCAAGGGTCTTGGAGGAAAACAATATCGCTCCATCTTGGCATTTGATACATCCGGCCTGCCGGAGCAGGCAATCATCACCTCCGTTAAATTGAAGCTCAAAATGACCGGGATTACAGGCCTTAACTTGGCGAATCATCAAAATAAGCTGGTATTGGATTTATGTACATCGCGCGGCCAAGAGGCGGCAAGACATCTAACGATAGAGTTGAGCAATGGATTGACTTGCATCGACGATGTTGGAGGCGTTGGAAAAAACACAAACGACGGTTGGCATACAGTAGATCTACATCAAGATGCAATTCATTCTTTTGACCTGAAAGATATCATACGATTTCGCGTTGGGATTAGCGGCGTTGAAGGCATGAGAACGAAGAGGGCTTATGCGCTATTTGATCGTGGCATACCCAATGGTTCGAATAGCCCTGTATTATTGGTTCGTTATAAACTCACTTATGCCAAATGAGTGGTGCTCGAAAAGATTGAGAGTTCGAAACTCTTCGGGGACACAAAAATACCATCGAAAGACGATGTATTAAGCGAATATCCTTTGTGGAAATGAATAGCCTAAGAAAACCAGTTACTTGCCTGCGGTGACGGAGGGTAGTCGCGATACCTGTCATGAAGGCATACTTACCCCACTTTGTGCATCAAAAACTCATTAGTTATGATGATTAGTTATAATTTATTTGACTTTTATGCAAAATCAGTATAGAATTGGCTGATGAGCAGAAAAACCGTTATAGAAAAGACGGTTTCCCTGGATGAAATTGACCAGCGCATTCTGGACGCGATGCGAAAGGATGGACGCGCAGCCTTTGCTCAAATTGCTGGAAAGCTCAAAGTCTCGCCGGGCATGATCCGCCAGCGATACAACCGCCTGGTAAATCTGGGTGTGCTCAAGGTAGTTGCCATTTCCAATCCGCTCCAGCGTGGATTCAAGACCATGGCACTGGTCGGCATTCGCACAGACGGCACGAAGATGCTGGATGTTGCGGAACAGGTTTCAAAATTAAAGGAAGTGGTTTATCTGGTGGTTGTGAGCGGACGATTCGATATCGTCGCTGAAATCGTTTGCCGCGATCACGAGGACTTGCTGAAATTCATCACGGAGAAATTGTATACCATTGAAGGAGTCCGCGAATCGGAAACCTTCATGCACTTGAAGATTGTTAAGGAAATTTACTTTTAGCACGCTGTCGTTGCGATGACAGCTCGTTGTGGAAAGACCCGCTTCAAGTCGGGGAATGAGGCGGCACAAAACTTGTCCGCACCCGCAAATAGATGGGTGGCGGAGCCAATCGAAAGGAATTATGAAAGTCTTGTTGGTCGGCGTAGGCGGCGTGGGAGAAGCCATAGCCGCGATCGCGAAAGAACGTTCATGGGTGGAACAGATTGTGTTGGCAGACTACAACCAGGCGCGCGCGGAAGAAGTCCAGAAAAAATTAGGCAATCCAAAACGTTTTCCCGCCGAGTTCATTGATGCGGGCAGTCAGGAAAGCATCGAAGAACTTGCAAGGAAATACGACGTTGATCTCATCATGAATTCGGTGGACCCGGAGTTCAACGAGAAAATCTTCGACGCNNACAGGAAAGCATTGAGAAACTCGCAAGGAAATATGGCGTTGATCTAATCATGAATGCGATGGATCCGACTTTCAACGAGAAGATTTTCGACGCGGCATACAACGTCGGCGCCAAGTATATGGATATGGCCATGACTCTTTCGGAGCCGAATCCGACTGATCCATTCCATAAGCCGGGCGTCAAGCTGGGCGATTATCAATTTGGGAAGAGCAAAGAGTGGAAAAAGAAAAACCTGCTTGCCGTCGTCGGTCTCGGCGTGGAGCCGGGCATGGCGGATGTGTTTGCTCGTTACGCCCAGGATCATCTCTTCGATGAGATCGAAGAGGTCGGTATCCGCGACGGATCGAACATTTCCATTGACGGATATGAATTCGCGCCAAACTTTTCCATTTGGACGACCATCGAGGAATGTCTCAATCCACCTGTGATCTATGAAGATAAAAAAGGTTGGTTCACCACCGAGCCATTCTCGGAACCTGAGATGTTTGATTTTCCTGAGATTGGTAAAGTGGAAGTGGTCAATGTGGAACATGAAGAGGTTCTGCTGGTGCCGCGTTGGGTGAAGGCGAAGCGGGTGACATTCAAGTATGGATTGGGCAACCATTTCATCGGCGTATTGAAAACGCTTCATATGCTTGGTCTGGATAAGAAGAACAAGATTAAAGTCAAGGGTATGGAGGTCGCGCCACGCGATGTGGTCGCCGCAAGTTTGCCCGACCCGGCTCATCTGGGCGATAAGATGCATGGCAAGACCTGCGCGGGCACTTGGGTGAAGGGAATCAAAGATGGTCATCCGCGCGAGGTTTATCTCTATCAAGTCGCAGACAACGCCGAGTGCATGAAGCGCTGGGGATGCCAGGCGGTGGTGGCGCAGACGGCATTCAGCGCGGTGATCGGCTGGGATTTGATCGAGCATGGTCAATGGAAAGGCGCGGGCGTACTTGGGCCTGAAGCCTTCGATCCGATTCCGTTTATGAATAAGATGGCAGAATACGAGTTTCCGTATGGAATCAAAGAGATGACGAAGGAAATAGCGTAAAACGCATAGCAGATAATCAACTTCGATTATCTGCTATTTTTATGAAGTTCAATAGATGAGAACTAAATGAAGAGGCATGAATAAGGTAAACATATCTTCTTGTTTTTATTCTTCATATTCGATGTTTCTTTCAGTGTACAATGAAAAATACCGTCAAACCAAAATGAGTATAAGAAGGAAACCATGAAAACAATTACTCTCGAAGAACATTTTGTAAGTCCATCGTTTTTGGAAGGACCGGGCAAGGGTTTGATAGAACAGGCGAAAAATCCTGAAAGTTATATCGGCAAGTTATTTGGGCAATTGCGCGATGTGGGCGATCAAAGAATCGCAGAGATGGATGCCGCAGAAATTGATGTGCAAGTCTTGTCCCTCAACTCTCCGGGCGTGGAGCAATTGGATGCAAAAGACGCCATAAAGATTGCCAAAGAAACGAATGATTTTCTTGCAGATGCAGTGGATCGTCATCCGGATCGTTTCGCTGGATTTGCCACACTGCCGACCGCAGATCCCAAAGCGGCGGCGGCCGAGCTGGAACACACTGTGAGAGATTATGATTTCAAAGGAGCCAACATCAATGGA
>PLNY01000446.1 GCA_003141915.1 Anaerolineae bacterium
TACCGCCGAGTAGCAGCGCGGCGCCCACAATCGCTGTGGAAATCCACTGTTGTTTGGTCGGCGCCGCATCGCCCGCCATGCGCCGCCATGCGAAAAGAATCGCGCCAGCAATCAGGAAGCGTAAACCTGCGGACAAAAACGGCGGAATCGTTTCCACCGTGAATCGAATCGCCAGATACGTCGAACCCCAGACGATGTATAACGCAACCAACGCCAGCCAAATTTTTGTTTTCACTTTTCTCCAATGCTATAACTTTGCGTTCTCGTTGCTTCCCAGCCGAGCAATGCCATTTTGAGCGGCACACCGTAGCGATAATTTCCAAACCCGCCCACCTTGCGTATCACTCGATGACATGGGATCAGCACTGCAATCGGGTTATGTCCCACTGCCGTGCCAACTGCCCTGGTCGCCTTTGGATTGCCGACTTCCGATGCGATGTGTTCGTACGTGGTCACAGCGCCAACTGGAATTTGAAGCAACGCTTCCCAAACCTTGAGTTGGAAGTTGGTTCCGCATAAATGCAGACTCAATGGCGTTTTCTCGCGCTGACTTAAATCGAAGATGGGCGCAACCAATGGGGCGGTGCTTCGATGATCTTCGACCATCCTTGCCTGTTTCCAATCTTCAACCAATGCGTCAATCGCGTCGCCTTCACTGGTTTGGACAAAGCTGAGATGGCAGATGCCGCGCTCGGTCACGCCGATCAGACATCTTCCAAACGGCGTGAGATGAATGCCATAACGGATGGTCAAGCCTGCGCCGCGCGATTTGTATTCGCCGGGCGTGATCGCTTCGGTGGTGACGAAAAGATCGTGGAGGCGTCCCAAACTCGAAAGTCCGATTTGATACGTGGTGTCCAATAGATTCTCGGAATGATTGAGCAATTCCTTTGCGCCTTCCTTCGTCAGATACTGCAAAAATCTTTTCGGGCTGACGCCTGCCCAACGCGTGAACATCCGCTGAAAATGATATTCGCTCAATCCAATATTGGCTGCCACTTCGTCCAGGTTTGGCTGGTCTTTATAATGATTTTCAAGGTACCGGATCGCCTGCTCGATGCGCACGTAATCTTCGGAAAGCTGTTTGTAATCGGTGAGAGTGTCGTTCATGGTTTCTCCTTTTGAAGATTGCTCAATTGTAGGAACCTCTCTCCGTTTCGCATACCCGATTCTTGCTCTACCGCTTGTCTCACAAGCGGCCAAGTTTTTGAAATACATATTTCAACGCGCAGTACGGTGCAAACAAAACAGGTATGCATGGGCATACCTGTTGATTGCAACGTGTGCAATTAAAAAGAAGCCGCCAGGATATGAAAGTGCCCCGCACATGCCGTGTATTGCGAAGTTTTGAACCTGCTTTCGCAGGTGGGCCTCGACTCAGAAACGCCGCCTTGGCTCAGGCCTATCGCGTTATTTCTGTGAGACTGAAGCCCGATTTGATTGGTGTTGGCTCAAAACCGAGAGTGCAACATCACGAACACGGCAGGGCGGGATTCTTATACCATAATCGCATGAGCATGGGGAGAGAAAAATTAACTGTACCGGCATTGCTTTTGTATAAAATTTATGTTAAGCTTAACCTGTTATAGTCTTGACGCTTATACAATCAGTGCATTCCATGTTGATTTGTTGGTAAATAATAAGGAGGCGAAGCATGTCAGTATTTGGGATTGATGTCTCTGGATGGGTTGCAAGTCCGGATTGGGGCGCGGTCAATAATCAAGGCGTGAAGTTTGTTTTCGTCAAGGCCTCGGAGAATACTTCCGCCGATGAGAAATTTATACAACACTGGCAAGGTTCCAAAAGCGTTGGAATGTTAAGAGGGGCATATCATTTCTTTCATCCCGAAGCGAATAATTCAGCTCAACAAGCCAACGCATTCATTCAAGCTGTCGGGGCCGATAAAGGCGAATTGCCGCCCGTGTTGGATCTCGAACAGGTTTATGTAAATGGAAGTCCGATTGCGCTTCCCTCCGGCGCTACGATGCTTGCTATCATTAAACAATGGCTTGATCCTGTGGAGAGCGCGTTTGGACGCAAGCCGATGATCTATGCCAGCGCGTTCTTCCTGAATCAGCAAGGCATCAATGCAGCGTGGTTGAACAGCTATCCATTGTGGGTTGCTCAATATCCTTATGCGCCCGGCACGAACAACGAATTCGCCAATCCGCAAACGATGCCGACCCCGGCTTCGGGAATGCCACAACAACCCGCCGGTTTTCAGCCTTGGATGTTTTGGCAATATTCCTCGAAGGGACAACTGGCTGGTTTCCCTCCATCCCAGCTTTTGGACTTCAATTACTTCAATGGTTCACTTAACGATCTAACGACGTTCGCATCAAAATCTGCGCCGGTAGTGGCGCAACCCAATATGCCTCAGCCTGCGCCTCAACCGGTCACTCCGCCTCCATCGGTGACTTACACCGTCAAGCCCGGTGATTCGCTTTATGCGATTGCCGTCAAATACGGGACGACGGTGCAGGCGATTGCGGCGGCAAATAATATTTCCAATCCCAACCTGATTCAGGTTGGACAAATCTTGAACATTCCGTAAGCATAGTAAAAGAAGGAGATTATTATGGCATATGTATTTGGGATCGATATCTCATCGTATGATACGGCCAGCGATTGGACCGCAGTCCGCAATCAGGGCGTGAGATTCGTCTTTGTCAAAGCCTCGG
>PLNY01000349.1 GCA_003141915.1 Anaerolineae bacterium
GGCATCCAGCAAACCGCTCAGGGCGGACGAGAAGCGGTTGAGCAGTGCCAGACGCTGAGAGCGTTGATCCAAATCAGCCGCGCGGCTGAGGCTTTCCTCGAATAGTTTGGCGGTATCCAAAGCCGCCGCCGCCTGACTCGCAAACGTCGAAGCCAGTTGAACTTGTTCACGCGTATAAAAATACGACTGCCATTTCTCCAAAGCGATCACGCCGATCAATTCGCCTTTGGAGACTAACGGGATTCCCAACCAGGAAAGATGCGGCGCTTCCACAGGCGGGAAGCGATGATCTTCGCGCACATCCGGCACCGAAATGGATTGGCCGCTTTTGATCATCTCATTGAACAAGGCGCTGTCGGTGACGGCCAAAGTTAATCCGAGAAGTTTTTCAGGATCAGAGAAACCGCGCACTGCGACAACTTCCAGGTGCGCTTCATCGCGCAGCCAAAGCGTAGCCGTGTCAAAGGGCAGGACCGACACAAGCTGGTCGAGGAGCGATGCGATGAGTTCATCAGAGCGCAGGTTGGAGGTCATAACGGTAGCAACGTCGTTGAGAGCCTGCAACTGTCCGGCGCGTTCCGTTGTGGCATGCACCAAGCGAACGTTTTCGAGCGAGAGCGCTACTTGTTGCGAAAGTGAAACAATCAAGTTCTCGTCTTCGGCATTGAACGCCGATGGTGTATTGAAATTATCCAGGATAAGAATGCCGAGCGCTTGATCGCCCGCCAGAATCGGGATGAACAAACTGGATACGGGCAAACGTCCGCCGGTTGCCTGACGGTAAAGACCGAGTTTTTCGGAAGATAACGCGTAGTCGCGCGGGAAGTCAATCTCATCCACGCGCCGCGCTTTCCTGCCGGCAAAGACTGCTCCCGGCAAAGCCTCGCCAACGCGATAGGTAATCTGTAACATGCTGTTGTTATCTGCATAACTAGATACGGCCTGAGTCATAAGCAGATTACTTTGTTCATTGAACATCAAGACAACGCCAGCATGAGCCGCGGGTAAAACGCGGCGGCTGCTATCCAGCAAAGCGCGTATGATATTATCTGGATCAAGTCCGCTGAGGCGGCGGCTGAAATCGAGCAACAGGTCAACTTCCTGCAACCGGCGGCGCGTCTCATTCAGCAGTGAAATATTCTGAAGAATCACAGAGGTCTGTCTGGAAATTTGATAATAGACCTGCCGATCTTCTTCTGTAAAGTTCGGCATCGGTTCGGGACTGAGAGCCAGCATCGCCGCAATCGGTTTACTCTCAACGATAACCGGCAGGCAAATGACGCTCTTGGCCCGTAACTGCGAAAGCAATGGAACGTCGCGCCATTCGTTGCTTTCATCCAGATTTGATATCAGGATGGGCTCGCCGCTTTGCAATACTGCGCGCAACGGATTCCGCTGACCAAACAAAGCTTCGGGATTCATCGATCTCGGAACACTTCCCAGGACATGAAGCAGGCGCGGCCCTTCGGGGGCATTTTCCGCCACCAGGGCAGTCGTCATCGCCAGCTGCGTCAGCGTCTCACGGCCCAGCGCCAACAGCGCAGACGAGGCGTCCAGCTGGCGGCTGACCGATTCGGTGATAGCCAGGCCGGCGCGCACGCGTTGAGCGCGGCGATCCAGGTCATGCAGTGCAATCGTCTGTTCCAAGTCTTTGTGAAGCAGGATTGGCAGATCTTTTTGTGAAACGCTAAGTAATCGCTGTTGGCGCTGAATGCCTGAGGAAAGCGAGTCGATGCGATCCTTAAGATCGTTATATCGCATTGCATTGCTGATCACCAATGCCGCTTGCGCGGCAAAGACTTCCACAGAATCAATGGTCGCCCGGTCGGGGCGTAAACCATTACTTGGCTGGTCGAGGCTGATCAAACCAAGCGGTTTCCCCTGCGCATCTTCCAGTGGAATAAGCAAAAAGTCATCAGGATTCCAAATGTTGCTGCCGGATTGCTCCTTCGAATAATGAGGCGCATAAACATAATGAACTTCGGATGGCAAAGCAGGAGTTTGATCTGCTGGAATGTAATAGGAACGGCTGATCTTAAATTCAGGCTTCATCAACTGGAGAAGACCCGAATACGGTTGTTTGCGCGCCAATAATTCATTTAAGGTTTCTTGGGAAATACCAATGCCAACGACGCGCCGCAACAAACCGCCTTCCGGCTCATACACGCTGACCAGCACCACCTGAAACGGTGTGGAATCACGGATGCCTTGCGCAATGATTCTTAAAGATTCTTCGATAGGAACATCAGGATTGATCGAATAACTTGCATTGGATAATTGGACCAGCGTGTCGGCGCGGCGGTGCAAAGCTTCAGAACGCTGAAGTTCGCTTTGATACGTCGAGGCATTGCTCAAAGCGATGGCAGCTTGGAATGCCAGAGTCTCCACAAAATCCAAACCTTTCGCATCGAAATACGAGGGCTTTTCAGAATGCAGTTGGACGAGCCCGATCAAACGTTTTTGATGGATGAGCGGAACAACCAGCGCGGAATGTATCCCGGCATGCGGAGGAAAGAATCCTTCCCGGTCGAAATCCGAAACGAGAAAAGATTTCGCTTTCTCGATTGCGCTTCGTTCAAACGGAGATAACGCGGCGCTTGATGAGCATCCGTTCGACTTGATCACGCGCGGGCTGTCTGCCGCCGCTTCGGGGTCCAGAAGAAGAACCGAACCGCAGTCTGCATTCATGGAGTGGACGGTTTCATCGCGGAGAATTTCAAGCAGGTGATTGATGTCAAGCGAGGCATTTAATTCGCGGCTGACCCGCGCAATCGTAATCAACTGCCCCACTTGTTCGTGCAACGCCTGATCGGTTTGCGAACCGGCTTTGAGATTTTCAACCGCAGTAGATAATTGCCCAGCGGCGGTTGATGCAATTTGCAAATCATAATCATTGAAGAAATCGGTTTTACCGGTACCCAGGATTAATTCCCCAATCAATTTCCCGCGCATGGAAAGCGGTATCACCATCACGGATTCCATATGAAGAATTTCCACCAATGGCGTATAAATTAAAAGCGCGCGCGGATTCTGACTCACCCGGCCACTCTCGCTCTCATAAGATAAAAGCGCCAAAAGTGCGCTTGCATTCAGACTCAGACGGCCAGTGATAAAAGGCCGCCCATCCGCGATGGAATGATAATCCGCATTCTCAACTTCAAATTCCGCAAAGGCTTCCAGGACCTTCGAGTTGGATCCCGCAACCGAATTACGATGCAACCGCAGTTGACCGCGCATTTCATCTGCAAAAAAGACCGCGCCCGCATCCGCTTGAAATAGATTGACTAATTCCTGAACGGAATGTTCCAGAATTTCATCCAGCGTGTTCGATGAAATGGTCAGGCTGACCATGCGGCGCAGAACATCCGAACGTTGAGTTCGAATACGGCTTTGTTGAATCAATAAGGCATTCTCGATGATTGCCGCCGCCTGGTTGCTGACAATATTCATCAAACGCAGTTCGGAATCTGAGAATGCCATCGGGCCGCGGCGATGATGAGAGACTTGAAAATATCCCACCATACTTCCGCCAATCTGCAGAGGCACCAGCGCGGAATCCCGCAAGCTGGCAGCGACGGCAATATCCGTCAATCCAAGCAAGCGCCAATTTTCATCCCGCGATGCATCCATCGTTAAAATCGGCTGTCGTTCACGAAGCAACGACTCAGCAGGAGTGCCCGGCGCAATGGAGGCGCGATAAATCTCCACAATGTGAACTGGCAAGCCGCGGAACGGCACCTGGCCTTCCAGGGTATGTTTATCCTCATTGTAGATCAAAAAGCCAACGATGTCCGCGTCGAAAAGAGTCGCTACGCTATCCACCAACCGGGTAAACAAATCCTGCGGGTCGTGAATGGAACTGGCCGCTTGCGCCAGATTGGCAAGCCCAGCCAATTCGGTGGAGCGGCGCTGTTCCTCTTCATACAACAATGAATTACGCAAAGCAACCGCGGCCTGCCCGGAAACCAAACGCATCAGATTCAGATCCTGCTGGGTAAAAGCCGATCCGGACGTTTGTCCGGCTTCGATCAAACCGACCAATTCCCCCCCGGCAATCAGCGGCACGCCCAGATAGGATTGAATCGATGTGAAACCGGCATTCGCTTCCTGCGCGGACCATGAGCGGACATCCGCTATAAGAAGCAGTTCCCTGTCCTTGATCAATCTCTCGGAAAACTTTCCAAACTGGCTTTGCGAAATGCGGACCGGTTTCCGCTTCGATGGATCCTCGGTTTGAAAATGATAAGAAATAAAAGCCTGCGCGTCTGCATCCCAAACTCTGATCTCCAGCAGATCGGCGGGGATGAGTCGGTTGAGATTCTCAAGGATGGAACGCAGGACCGTTTCGAGGTCGAGACTGGATGCAATGGCTTGGCCGAAATCGGAAACGACTTTTAAAATCGAGGAAGATGAATCCGATCTTTCCGCAGTGAGCGCGGGAGTCAATTCCATCCCGCGCACTGNNAACTGAAACCAGCATCTTTGGATAGGAACCTGGCACCTGATACGAGGTAAGTTCCGCCAGCCTGCCATTAACGTTTACGCGCTTCTGGCTGGGCGCGGCACATACATCCAAAAATTCATCCGGTGGACGCACACGACGCGCCAAGCGTTCGAGATCGGCCGTCTCATCATCCCGCAAGCCAAACCACTCGCGAGCGCGCGGGTTGATGGATTCTACGCGCCCTCCGGCTTGAATTACGAGGACAGCCTCATTGGATTGAATAACATCGGGAAGAACCAGGGGAATGTTTTCGATTTGTCCAGTGGAAGAACGACTGGGAAACAGGCGCAATAAAGCCCAGACCAGTGTGCCAAATACCAGTCCGGCAATGACCAGCCCGATGCCCAGATCCATGCCAGCGGACATTGGAAGAAAAGCCTCTTAAGCGGCTGTTTGAGAATCCTGCCGACGAGCCTCTGCGGCCAATTCGGTGATTTCACGAATATCTGCAAACGACTGCTGGCTGGGCGATACAACTCCTACGGACATGGTCATGAACGGCACCTTTTCCGTACCGCCATCGGTTTTGGGAGCCTGCATGAAACCTTGTTGCCGGTCAATGAAGTTGTAGTGAGTCTGAACCTCGGTTGCAAAACGATCTTTGACTCGCCGTTTGATGTTTGACGCGGCGTCATTGGTGGTGATCACAATGAAGTTATCGCCGCCCGCGTGACCGATGAAATCGTTTCTCGTACCCAGCTCATCCACCACCTCGCCGATCATCATCGCGGCAAAGCGCATGACATCATCACCGGCCACGAAGCCATATACATCCTTGAACGGATCAAAATGGGCGACTCGCATATCGAGCAAAGCCCAATTCTTTTCCCGGATGATGCGGCGCAATTGCTCTTCGATCAATCGTCCGGCGGGCAGGCCCGAGCGCGGGTCGGTGAGACTCTCGCGTTCCGACCTGCGAATGGCGCCCTGCACGCGCAGTTTCAGCTCCTCGATATCGAACGGTTTGGTGATGTAATCATCCGCACCCAGTTCGAGTCCCTGCAGTTTGTCACTGCGTTCATCCTTCTGCGTCAGGAAGATGACCGGGATGTGGCTGGTACGCATGCTCGTCCGCAAATTGCGGCAGACTTCATAGCCGTCGATATCCGGCAGCATGATGTCCAGCACGATCAAATGCGGCAGCACATGCTTTGTTTTCTCCAGCGCATCGGAGCCGCGGTGGGCAACATCCACTTCAAACTCCATGCCGGAGAAATAAATCTTGAGCATGTTGGCAATATCCACGTCATCTTCTACAACCAACAGTCGGGGTTTTCCCATAGAGCCTCCTCAAACAGGCCGCATTTTCGCGGAGTGCGCCCACCGAGTCGATCCGGCGCGATGAGCCTTGCGGCGCACGAATTCAATTTGTTCCTCCGTCACTTCGCGCTCAAATGAGCGGAACCCGCTCAGGCGGAACCCGTGTTTCTCAGTGATTGCTGTAATCTCGTTCACACGTTCCAACGTAATATCCTTGCCAATCGTGTAATCCTCGAATCGGCCTTCCAAAGCCAGGGCCATGGTCTCGGCCATGCAGGCATACGCCTTGCCTTCGGGAAAACCAAAATCGAAATGAAAATCTACGGGGCCTGGCACATCCACCATTCCACCGTCAATCACTAATATATCATCTCTGGCCGCCGCAACCATTGCAGAAACGTCGCGGGGACGGGCCACATCGCAAACGACGCTTCCCGGCTGCAAGTGCTCCGGATGGATAATATCATGAATGGCGCTTGTCACCGTGAGAATCAACTGGGCTTCGGCGAGTGATTCCATCTTCGTGCTAATGACCAATTCGGCTCGGCTCTTGGACTTGAGGCGGTGGCACAATGCTTCTAGTTTCTTCTCGTCCCGCGCGATCAAGACCAAGCGTTCCACATCATCCGCTAACAGTTCCGCGCAGACGCGGCCAATCGCGCCCGTCGCGCCGACAACAGCCGCGGTCGCCTCATGCAATGGAATATCCATCAGTTTCGCCGCATCGCGTATCGCTTGAACTGCCAGCGACACTGTATATGAGTCGCCCGTGGTAACAGGAATCTCAAGCTCTTGCGCGATGGTGATGCCCGCATCGCCGACCACCGACGTAAAGGCACCCAATCCTAAAATCTGCGCGCCTAGTTTTTCAGCCATATGCCCGGTTTGAATAATTTTGCGATATACCGTTCGCTCCGGCAACTCCATCATGCGTTTCGGGGTATAAGGACAAGCCACAAACCAGCCTTTGATCTGCTTGCCCGTTGCAGCCGAAGTAATGCCTTCGATCTCGGAAAGATAAACCGGCGGAAAGAATGTGGAAAAGAAATTGATCTGGCCTTCTGTCAGAACTTTTCCAAGCAATGGATATTTGCGGCTGACATCGCGTTTCGGATCGATGGGATGAATGATAAAAGCAAAACTATCCATAAAGATTTCCAGATGTCATTGCGAGCAAAGCGAAGCAATCTCCAGTTTTTCGAGGAGATTGCCACGTCGAGAAAAACACTCTCCTCGCAATGACATGCTTACCACGACTCCAGTTCATTGTCTTTCTGGCGATGATATAAAGCCTGATGCAAATTCCCCGACCTGAAATGATGGTGGTCGCTGTCTTCGTAACGCACATCGCGGTCAATCACGCGGCGTTCTTTCGATGCGGCTAAAACCACGTCCGATTCGATCATGCGCGATGGATAAACGATCATGCCCGCGCCGAGGCGGCAGTTATGTCCCACCGCGCCGCCCATTACCGGCCGATTGGAAACGCTCAACTTCCCATTTCCATCCAGAGCCTTCAAAGGCGCGGGGACAAGGTTGTAATCTGTGAACGTCGAGCCCGCGCCGATGAACGTATTGCGTCCCACGACGCACATTTGCAGGCAGGTGTTCTGCGCGATCATGCTGTTNNACGGTGGTCATGAACAACGCCGCGCGGAACGGCAGGAATGTCCCATCTCCCACCACGGAAAGCATCAACTGGCAATCCTGCGAAACATTGACATTGTTTCCGACGATGCAATTCTCGATCACCGCGCCGGCGTTGACCGTGACATTGTC
>PLNY01000291.1 GCA_003141915.1 Anaerolineae bacterium
GTTACGATGCCCATTCTTCTGCCGGTATTTTCGGCTCTTCCGGCTTACTTCACCGTGTTGACTCCGCCTCGCTTTATTCACCCATTGAGTGATTATCTAAAGAAACACAGCGCCCGACTCGTTTTATTTTGTGCTGGCATCTTAATCGTGGGCTGGCAATTCGTTTATAGCCTGAACATGGATATTCCTCAATATCTTGATACTCTCAATCGGGAGAAAAATAGTCCCAGTTTGAATTTCTATGCTGCCCTTGATAAAAACGATTTATCCCGCATTATATTAAATCGGACTCTGATTGTATTTCGTGACGTGGCTGTGTATGTGCCGGATGCGGCGAACGACAAGGTGGATTATCAATGGGGCGTGTCAGGTTACGGCTATATCAATAAGATCAACGCGGATTTGTTGTTGCTAAGCAAACAACATTTGCGCGACTACACTCAGCCCGGGCAGACGGCATTTGACTCCAACTTTACGGATGCCGTTCACTTTTACAAGGATGCTTTGGCAGATCAAGTTCGGGGATACACGTTGATCTATCAAGATGATTTTGGTATGGCTTACCTCAGCACGCCTTTATACAACCAATTCTTTTCAACCCACTGATTTGGAGAATGTTCATGTCGAATATAGACGCAGTCATTGTCGATGCGATCCGCACGCCGATTGGATTGTTGGGCGGCGCGCTCGCATCCGTTCGTCCCGACGATTTGGCGGCTCTCGTTATCAGGGAGATGATCCAGCGCAATAACCTTGATCCGAGTCTCGTTGAGGAAGTTTATTTCGGATGCGCCAATCAAGCGGGCGAAGATAATCGCAATGTAGCGCGTATGGCGGCGTTGCTGGCCGGGTTGCCGGTCGAGGTCTCAGGCGTGACCGTGAATCGTTTATGCGCCTCGGGATTGAGCGCGGTCAATCAATCCGCGCGCGCAATCAAAGCCGGGGAAGGCGATGTCTTTATCGCGGGCGGAGTCGAGTCGATGAGCCGCGCGCCGTATTCGGTCCCGAAAGCCGAAGCGGGATTCTCGTTCGGCAATCTCACCGCGTGGGACACGGCTCTTGGGTGGCGTTATCCAAATCCGAAGATGAAAGAAAAATATGGAATCGATTCGATGGGCGAGACCGCGGAAAACATTGCGATGGAACGTCCGCACATTACGCGCGCAATGCAGGACGCCTTTGCATTGCGCTCGCATCAACGCGCGCTTGCCGCGATTGACTCGGGAAAGTTCGCAGAAGAAATTCTTTCGGTTTCGATTCCGCAGAAGAAAGGCAATCCCATTCTTGTGGCAACGGATGAACGCCCGCGCCGCGATACGACGATGGAATCACTTGCAAAACTTAGAGCTTCATTTCGTGAAGGTGGAACCGTGACCGCAGGCAATTCATCCGGATTGAATGACGGCGCGGCCGCATTGTTATTGATGAGCGTAGAAAAAGCCAAAGCATACAATCTGAAACCGCTTGTGCGCGTGGTTACATCGGCAGTGGCGGGTGTGCCGCCGCGTGTGATGGGCTATGGGCCAATTCCCGCGACCAAGAAAGCATTGCAGCGCGCTGGATTGCAAATAAAAGATATCGGCTTGGTGGAATTGAACGAAGCTTTTGCCATTCAATCGCTGGCAGTGATCGAAGAACTTGGCCTCGATCCTGAAATGGTCAACGTCAATGGCGGCGCGATTGCATTGGGACATCCGCTGGGATGTTCGGGTGCGCGCATTCTCACAACGTTGTTGTATGAAATGAAACGCCGCGGCAATGTAAAGTATGGTCTTGCGACATTATGTGTGGGCGTGGGGCAGGGCGAAGCGACGATTGTTGAATTGCTTGCACATTAATATTGAAGGAGAGACGAATGAGACGAATAATCACTTTAGTTGTTTTGGCTTTGATCCTTTCCGCATGTTCCAAGCCCGCAACATCGACTCCAACTCCGGCTGTAACTGTGGCACCGCCAACACTCAGCGCGCCTGTTGTTTCCGCGCCGGCCTTCACCGCGTTTCATATGATCGATACCACCAACGGCTGGGCGATCACTGATACCGGTGTGGTTCGGACAAATGACGGCGGCTTAACCTGGCATGATGTCACGCCATCCGGCGTGACGAAACTCGGATTCGGCACCACCTTTTATTTTCTGGATTCAAACCATGGCTGGGTGGTATCGGGCGATCCATCCAGCAGTAGCAATACTTTGTATCGTACTCAAGATGGCGGAGCGACATGGAACTCGAGCACGGTGAATTTCTTTATGGGCCACATGGCATTCCTGAATGCATCCAATGGCTGGATGATGGCTGATCTCGGCGCGGGAGCAGGATCGGACGCGGTAGCGATCCTCCTAACCACCGACGGTGGAGGAACATGGAAGCAAACTTATATCAATGACCCGACTCAGCCCAATGCTGGGACCACGTTGCCGTTCGGCGGACTCAAAGATGGCATTACGCCAATGGATATGAAGAATGCCTGGGTCGGTGGAATTACCTACAACAACGGCGTAATCTATTTATATCAAACCCAAGATGGAGGTCAGACCTGGAAGCAGCAGTCCGTTCCAGTTCCCGCGGGATACGAACAAGCCCAGTTCGAAACTATCGGCCCGCAATTTGTCACAGCTACGGGCGCGTATCTGTCGGTTCATGTCACAAATCAATACGGTACGCTGATGGCTGTTTATTATTCTCATGACGGCGGATCGAATTGGGCGCTCACGCCGAAGCTGATTCCGAATGGCGGCTCGATGGATTTTGTCTCCGCCACGGATGGCTTTGTTTGGAATGGTTCGCAATTTTATGTCACACATGATGGCGCACAAACCTGGATGACTGTTTCGCCCGGCATTGCATTTGGCGATAATTTTGCCGGCATGGATTTTGTAAATACCCAGATCGGGTTTGTATTGACCAACAATACCGTCGGCACGCGCATCCTTTATAAAACAATGGACGGCGGCGCAACCTGGACGGTCGTCGGTAAATGAAGAAGCAAAAGTTTTACGTGGTGTGGAAAGGTCGCAAGCGCGGCATCTTTACATCGTGGCCGCAGTGCGAAGCGCAGGTCAAAGGATTCGTGGGTGCGCAATTCAAAGCTTTTGATTCGCGTCAAGAAGCGGAACGCGCCTTTGCCGCGTCATACAAAGATTACAAAGGCAAACCGGCTTCGACGCAAAAATGGCTCTTCGCTCCAAATCCGCCGATCATTCCCAGCCTGTGCGTGGACGCGGCTTGCAGCGGCTCACCGGGCAAGGTCGAATATCGCGGCGTGGACTTGGAATCCAAAAGGCAAATCTTCCACGCCGGTCCCTTTGCGGATGGAACGAATAACGTCGGTGAATTTCTTGCCATCGTCCACGCGCTGACGTGGCTGGAGAAACAGGAAAGACAAATCTCGATCTATTCGGATTCGGAGAATGCCATCGCTTGGGTGATGACCGGCCAATGCAAAACAAAATTGAAACGCATGGACTCGAACAGACCGCTTTTCATATTGATCCACAGCGCCGAAAACTGGCTGGCTGAAAATGAATTGGATGATGATTCTGTTTTGAAATGGGATACGCAAGCTTGGGGCGAGAACCCGGCAGATTTTGGGAGGAAGTAATATTTTTTCAATAGCCCCTTGCGTAAGTGTGGCCGTGATGCAGAATTTACAGTTCACAGCAACGTGATTGTTTTGGGCCTGAAAAGAACCCTTTACTTCAATCTTATAACAATTACACCTTATAACAATTACACCCTTGACAAGTGTGAAAAAAGGTGCAAGAATAGGGTAGCGTTATCAGGAAATCGTTACCATACTAGTGTATAAAATCACGATGAGTTGATGAATGCCGACAGTACATGATGTAGCAAA
>PLNY01000183.1 GCA_003141915.1 Anaerolineae bacterium
TCCAGGGTCTGCGCAAGATCTGCGACAAGCACGGCATCCTGCTGGTGGTGGACGAAGTGCAGAGCGGCATGGGCCGCACGGGCAAATGGTTCGCCGTGGAGCATTGGAATGTGGTGCCGGACATCATGACGATGGCGAAAGGTCTCACATCCGCATACGCGCCGCTGGGGGCGGTGGCGATGAAGCCGCAGATCGCAGCTCGTTTCGATGAGGTGGCTTATAAATCTGGATTGACTTATACATCGCATCCCATTTCGCTGGCGGCGGCGATTGCGAATATCAACGTGATGAAGGAAGATCAACTCGTCGAGCACGCGGCCGCTATGGGCCCGGTGATGAAGCGGATGTTGACCGACTTGGGCGAGTCGCATCCATCGGTCGGCGAGGTTCGCTCGATTGGATTGTTCGGGATTATCGAGTTGGTCAAAGATCGCAAGACGAAAGAGCCGATGGCTCCGTGGAATGGGTCAAGCCCGGAGATGACCGCCTTCAAAAATTATTGCTTCGATCACGGTTTGTTTTTGGATATNNTGATACTATTAATGCCCTTGTCATCTGTGAGAAGGATTTGCTCTTGAAAGAGATTCGCACTACGCGAGTTTATTTGGTAAGCCTGATGATAATCAGAAGCACGATGCTGATAGTTGTTTTCTATATGTTTTCTCCTTTTGTGGCAATTTTCCGCCGCCCATTGAAGCCGTCCTTTGCAACGGCAGGTTAGGCGCTATTAATCCTGACTTTACTCTTTGACTTTCGTGTTTTACTTTTTGTGGTTTTGGTTATGTGTAAGTCTTGGATCGTAATCGCGACCAATTCGCTGATCCATTCTCTATCTTCAAACTTGTCTTCAATCAAGAAATAATTCTTAGCTCCCGGATAAGGAGGAGCTTCAACAACATCCCTGATAAACATCCTTCCTGTTTCGGTTGGTTTTATAAATACCTTGTTATCACAAATAAGTCCGAAAATTACGCCATTACAATATATTCCATAATCGCCAAACATTTTCTTGTATGTGATTTTACCTGCAGTTTCCATCTGGTCAGCAATAAATTGCACAAAATCAAGTTCTGACGACATGTCTTCTCCTGGACAGATGATCTGCTCTCGACGCTTATTTTTTGCTCAATGCCAATTCCACTGCAAACCCGGCGAGGATCACTGCAAATGCTTGTTGGAGTCGTTTGATTGCTTGAGATGAATTCATCAAATACGCACTCATCCTGTTTGACAATATTCCATAAAACGAAAACACAATCAATGTTATGCCCATGAATATGGCGCTTAACACGATCATTTGCATGGTGGGTGAGGATGAACCTTTGGAGACGAAGAGCGGCAAAAAAGCAAAAAAGAAAATTGTCAATTTTGGATTGAGCAGGTTAATCGCAATGGCCTTTATGATGATTTGCGCAGAGCTGGCAGGGCTGGTTTCTGCGCTCTTCTTTTTGATTTCAAGCGTTCCTGAATCGCGCCACATATTCCATGCCAAATAAAGTAAGTATGCAGCTCCTGCCAGCTTCAACACTGAGAAGATTTGTGCGCTCATATTGATCAGCGCCGATAATCCTAAAATACTTGCCAAAATATGAGGAACAATTCCAAGCGTACATCCGATAGCCGCAGCAAGGCTGGCACGCCATTCGAGCGTAAGCCCGGTAGTAATTGTGTAAACGGCCCCTGTTCCCGGAACCAGCACCACAACAAGTGAAGTAAGAAGAAACTCGGGTTTAATCATATTTTGCCTCCATTATGGAATTCTTTGTGCCTACTGAAGCCGGTGTTGGGCGGCTTTTCTCCATTCAATATTCATTGTCGGAATTTGATAAGACGACAACAGTATATCCGGTTTCTGGATACATGTCGAAGAAGCTATAAGCATATTGAAAATATTTCCTGGATAAACTTGTTCATGAATCCATCCTAAATTAGGCATCTGCGCCATATATCCAGTTTGGGAGGCCGAACTTGCGTCCGAAGATCAGGCCGTAGCAGAGGGATAATAGGGGATGTACTATGATAAAATCACATCTAACTTTAATGAAACACATGTAATATTGGGCTGTATGCAAGAAGCAGGTATTACGCCGAAAAAATTGCCTTTGAAAAAACTGAAGAAGAGTAATAAAATACAAAACCAAAACAACCTTTTGAAAGGAGAACGTGCCTCGATCTGAGTCGGGAGGTCGCCGCATATAAAACATCATGAAGAGAATATGCATCATTTCACTGTTTATCCTCCTGGCGAGTTGCGCCCCGGTTTCAACCGCAACTCCCACACCGCAGCCAGGACAGCTTTCGCTGAACATACCGCCCGCATGCATAACCATGGAAGATGGACTTTGTCTTGTGCCCGAACCTGGCGAGTATTTGACAGGAGGAAAGACAGTAATCATTAACCAAGCGCCGGTGGTTGCTTTTCTGCCGAACACCAGCACCCTCCAGGTAAAAGTTGGAGACTGGACCTTCATATTTGACCCAGGAAATAACGTCCCGATGTCTCAAGGCATGACTTTCCCGAACGCCAAGTTGTATCCCAACGGCAATTACCCGGGCATGTCGGTGGAAGTCGACGGGAAAAAATGCGATCAGGTGGATGGGGAATTCCTTAATTCCTATGTGCAGGCCGCCCAAAATGTAAATAATCAGCAAGTACAGCAAATAAACCCTGTCACGGCGTTTGATATTAACTTTTCGCTGCATTGCAATCAAGAGCATCAGGTAGTTAATGGGCGAGTGAAGCTTTCTCAACAATAAAATACCAACCTGCGTTGAAAAACGCAACTAGCGATCAGCCGCCTGGTTTTCCGGGCGGCTGATCATTTAACGATCCCATGGGATTCCTAAAAGGCCTTTTCTGTTTCTTCCCTCAGCCTTTTATGGCTTTATGTGTTCCGTCTCAAAGGCCTGGAGAATGGCCGCACTTACATCATAACCAGGTGATCCGTTCATATCTATTCCGCATACCTTTCCGCATTTGGGACATCCCACGGAAGGGAATACAATCTTTATTGTGAATGGATCGAAGCCGCGGAACTTCAACTCATAGACAGTCTCAACGGGCTTTCGTAAACCCGGATCCAATTGGGTTGAACAGGATGGGCAATAGAATTTCTTTTTGAAAAAAACGTAAAAACCACGAGCATCTGCCAGAAATTTATTCACATCGTAGATTTGTTCAACGAGCCACGAACCGAAATCAGGAGCGGGGTAACTTTTTGCCGATTCGTTCTTTACTTGAAAGGTGGAGTTAAGAATTGTAACCGTTGCGTCTTTATAGGTGCCGGTCATAATGGGGATAACGATATATTTATTGTCAATCATTGGATATTTTCCTAAAGTGCGGCCTGGCGGTTTGCATTAGCGGCTGACGAGCTCGACAACCACGTGAGACAAGATGAAGCTGAATTGACGAAATTGGCCTGAGCGCAGCTTGCTTGATTTTCTTCTACTCACTGCGTCAGCATTTTACCCACTTGCTATTGGCTTTACTGGATTCGATCACGCTGCGCACAAACCGAACGCCTAGTAGCCCATCCAGGGAATTGGGAAAATACTGGGCTAGCGGATCAGCTTTTGTGCCCGTTATTCGGGCTGCGATTGCTTCAGCCGCATCGGAGTAGAGATTGGCAAAAGCTTCAGGGAAACCTTCCGGATGACCGGCAACAAGCCGGGAAGCGCGGGCAGCTAGAGGCAGTGTGCCCGGCCCGTTAGGCGTCCTGTTCTGGGACGGGCCGCGCAGCGGTTTGAATGTCAGCGCCTGGGGAAATTCCTGCATCCATTCCAGACTGCCCTTCGTGCCACTAACCCGAATCCGCAGGCAATTCTCCACGCCCGCCGCAGCTTGAGTCACCCAAAAACTGCCCCGAGCGCCATTGTCAAAGCGGAGAAGCGCCCCTGCATAATCATGCACCAACCGATTCGGGACGATGCTGCCTGCCTCCGCGGCCACTTCAGTAACTTCGAGCCCGGTGATAAAGCGCGCCAGATTGTGGGCATGCGTACCAATATCTCCCATCACGAGCGAAGGCCCGCCTTTGACGGGATCGTAACGCCAGGGCAGTTCGCCCTTGG
Source organism: Anaerolineae bacterium (assembly GCA_003141915.1). Taxonomy (GTDB): domain Bacteria; phylum Chloroflexota; class Anaerolineae; order Anaerolineales; family Villigracilaceae; genus Fen-1038. The sequence continues at coordinate 4,075 of PLNY01000183.1, forward strand.
ATGGATCGGGGTCGTTTTCGTCGGCTTTGCCGCCCTGCACATATTCCACCTGCACTAAACGGATCGTGCCGACTTCACCTTCCATGACCATTGCTTTGGCTTGGCGTACCATCGGATATCCGGTGTAATTGTGCGTCAAACAAAATACCAATCCGCTATCTTGTACTTTTTTATGCAACTTCTGTGCTTCTTGTAAAGTATTCGTCATGGGCTTATCGCATATGACATCCAAACCGCGTTCAAGAGCGGCGATTGAAAATTCATAGTGGCTGTCATTGGGCGTCATAATGGCGACCACGTCTGCACCATCGTTCCGCGAAGCCTCAGTCTCCAACATCTCTGACACGCTCGCGTAGGCGCGCTCAGGAACCAGACCAATTTCCATGCCCGCTTTCTTGGCCCGCTCGGAATTTGATGAAAGCACACCGGCGACAAGCTCATACCGGTCGTCAAGCCGGGCGGCTTGCCGGTGCATTGCGCCAATAAAAGAACCGGGACCTCCACCGATCACGGCCAGGCGCAAGCGGCGGCCCAGGTTTGAAATTACAGGATTGAGTGTCATTCAGTCCATCCTCAAATAGTATTTTATCGCCTGGAGGACAACTTTGTGGTCGTCTTCCTGGTGTAACCCCGAAACTGTAATCGTCCCAACGACCCCTGTGCCTTTGATGATGATCGGGAAACAACCGCCGTGCGGGGCGTATTCACTTTCAGGTATCAAAAACTTCTCCTCGATGCTTTTCCCTTCGCTCTTCAAGAGCTGACCCATGTAGAAAGAACTGTGCCCAAAGCGGTTGACCAGCCGAACTTTGCGATTAACCCATTCGTCATTATCGGCGCTCGTTCCGGGCCGGCTGGCGTGAAAGAGTTGATGTTCGCCAAGCCGGATGTCAATCGTGATGGGGAGTTTATTTTGGACGGCGTGTTCAACCAGCCAACAACCGATTGTCCAGGCGGTCTCTTCGTTGAAGGCAGTGAATTGAAGTTGCTGTTCATCTAACAGTAATCTTTCGAGTTTTTCTTCCATGGGTCTCCTATCTTAGAGTCAACTCATTTTCCTATTTGAACGCAGTTTTTTAACCTTCGGCACTTAGTTTGTAGAACTTGAAGGAGGTTGCTCCTCTGCCGGAAATTCCTTCCGAAGTTTCGACTAATTCTTTAATTCATCTCGTAATATCTTTATAAACCGATCATTTAATTTTAAAGCTGCTGTGAGTGTAAACTCTTTGTTTTGATCATCAAGTCCGGATTTGTAAAAATCCATTTCTCTTCGCAACACATAAAGCCGAGACAAGGTAGCCTGACGCTGCGCCCAAAGTGACCGCAGGTCTAAGAACGCATCTGCGGCGCTAATCAGAGTGATTGTTCCGCCAAGGGCCAATGCTAAATTGGTCACTGTTTGAGTCCATTCGACTGGGAGTTTTAATCCCAGCAGCACGGTTATTGCCGCTGCTAGAAAGGTGGTGAGTATTTTTAGGGAATAGGACCAAATTCTGTCCCAATTCTGTTTATGTTCATAACTTTTGATAACCTTACCTAATTCGGTTGTAAGATACTCAAGTTTTTCTGAAGCTTTCATTGGATCTCTCCTGTCTTAATTCGTCTTACTATTAGTCATCTTCGCTCCATACATATCGCTTGTAGGCGGGACGAGATAAAGCTGATTTGACTGAATTGGTTCGAGCGTAGTGTACTCCTGTTTTGGCGCTAATCCGCTCCACGCTTTGTTAGGCGCATTTTGATTTTCTCATATTCAATAACTACCCTCTCTCTCGTTCTTAGACTGATGGCTCTTTTTCTGGATGTTTATCTTCGACCCTCAGCGCCAATAATCGCTCAACATCTTGAATATCTTTCTCGGACTCAACCGGGATAAACAACCAGCGTCCTTCTGGATAGGGATGAGCGCGTTCAATCGCCATTTGCACATTCTTACCGAGTTTCATGTTTTGGGCTTTTTCAATGCCATTAGGACTGAGATTGATTTGGGCAGTGAAGCCGCCTTTTACTGGATAAAGAGAGGTCAGGAGCTGCCCCCTAATGCGAAATCGCCGCGCCCATCCGTAATTCTTGCCATACAAGAATTTGAAATCTTCTTGCACTGGGTACTTATTTCGAATGAAGTCAATAAGTGCTTCCCATAATGAAATTCTGGGAGCAATGGCTTGACGGATTTCTGTGTCAGTTGGTTGGTGTTTTTTCTCGATGAAAATGCCTATACTCATTGCTGGTCTCTTCGTAATGCGCCTAACCGGTGATTAGATGGCTGTGAATAAGATACAACGAGGAAATTATAAGCATGGAAATAGGGCAGGTCAATGGAAAAGCCGCTTATCTGGCATCCAAAAGCACTTTGGATGGGTTATCACGCCGTGACAGCCTCATTAACACTCCGTGATTCGCAAAATAACACTCCGTGTTAATCGAATCAACACGGAGTGTTACGGCGGGCAGGATCCCTTGGTTTGTATTAGTTAGCGCTTGTCCTTATGCGACCGGATCATCGGGGTGCCTGGTGTTCCATAACGACACCAATTCCCCCGAATCCTTGCTTAGGTTGGCGTGGTTGGAAACCTTATCGGCTGTCCAAAGCTGGGGGTTGTTGAGCCCCGCGATGGCCGCCCGGTCGCCCCGCAAGGCAATGTCCACTTCGCCGCCCACTTTCATGTTGGGCGACATGGTCACCAACCCGTCTATTTTGACGGTCTCACCTGCCTGCAAGGCGGCGATGCAGCCTTCCACGAAAAGCTGCAGGATGCTGGAAACTTCCTGTGGGTTGTAGGTGGTATTCTTGGAAGTCCGCTTCGACATTTCCTCCAGGTCCACCAGATTTTGACTGACAATTTTGGGTCGTAATTGATTAACCGCTGCTATTTTTTTAGCCATGCTTCCTCCTGATTGGTTTTATAAGCTGGGGAACATCATTGCCCGCCGCACGCCGAGTATAACATGGGTATATACAAATTTTCCAACCCGGAATTTTCATTATGGAAATGCAATTGAAGGAAGGCTTCGATGNNGTGCTGGATGAAGCCTTGAAGATCACCGATAAAGCAAGTAAGTAGTAGGAAGTAGATAATGGAATAAAGCGATAAAGCGAAAGAACCGTCTCGCGGGGAGGCGGGCTTTTAGATTATTGATTTGATGATTTTTGGTTAATCATTTTTTCAATTTGTGCTATCAGACCTTTTGTTTGATCTTCATCTTCCTTTGCCTTGCCGCCATAGGACTCGAAATTGCGCAGGGCGGCGCGAGCATAGAGCAGGGCGTCGGAGAGGCGGCCATTTTTGGCAAACATAAGAGCAATATTGAATCGTGTACCTCCTGCACCATATTGATTGCCAGCCCGTTCGTCGNNTTCATCTACGGCGTCGAGCGGCAGGAGGGCAAGGGCTTGCTTGTAATAGTTCATCGCGGCATTGAGATGTTTCAATAACTCTTCTTCTGCTTTTTCCTCTTTCTTTGCGTCCTTAAAACGTTCGTAGTTCACATGACCTAAGCAATATGTTCCTTTTCCTTGTGCCAAACGGTCATCTTTGTTACACAATTCAAGAATTCGATGATACCAGCGCTCGGCTTCGTCTAGATTCCTCAGGGCAGGCAGGTCTTTGTAGGTATGTCCGAGGTTCATGGCGGCAGCGGCAGCGGAAACGTCCCCAATGCGGTGCATAATTTCAAAGGCTTCTTGATAAGACTTGGCGCAATCAGGTTGATCCATTTCCCGCTGGATTTCGCCGAGTTCATGCAAGGAAGTACCCAATGACCGCAAAGAGTTTTTCTCTCTGGCACTCAACGATTCCGCTGGGCGGGAGAGCAGGGTTGTAGCACGACGGCGATTGAACTCGACTTCTTTTCTAATTTGATTTTCTGCTGCTCGATAATCATGTTGCTCCCTGAACAATGAACGCATCCATTGAGATATAAATAGCCATTTTTCTTCGCGCTCAGTGATAGGATTTCCATCCTTATCCACAAAGTCCGGCACGATTTCGTTCACGAGCCGTTTCCACTCGGCGTGGCGTCCCGTGTGATCATAAAGTGTATCCAGTCCCTCCATGGCACGGATGATGTAATCCCACCATCCATTCTGGCGAGCGAGGGAGCGCGCGTGCAGTAGATTGGACTCCTCAAGGCGCAGGGGCGCGATCACATCGCGGTTGCCATGTTCGTATTGATCGTGATAGTAGCTGCTCAGTGTGCCCATCGATTCGACGAAGGCATGCGTGGCGCGGATGACCGCGGGTTGGTTTGCCCATTCATTATTCTCCATTCCATCATTGGTTCCTTGGGGAATAGGCAATGGTGAATAGTATTGATCGAATAGGGTCTTGAAGAACCACGGCAAAGCAGGATGGATGGTGTAGTAGCCGCCGACGAGGGATGTTAGCAATCCAATTTCGGAGGCTTTATCCAAGATAGCAATACCTGCTTCACGTGTTAATCCACGAACTTCTAGTAAACACCATTCTGCTTTTTCATCACCCATAATTCGTAACGTATCAACATCTACAAATCCTTGGAAGAAATGTAGAAGTGCAAGTACTTTGCGTTCATCTTCAGTGAAGGCTTGCTCGAAGCCGTAACTCAGCGACGCGCCCAGTGATTTCGAGCGGCCTTCGCTGGCTTCGTCTTTGAAGGCTACCTCTCCATTGCGTAATTTTTCCACAAAGTCTTCAATTTGCGTTTTGGTCTTCATGCCATCCCGCAAGGCTTGTCCCACCACAACCGTCAAGGTCATTGGGTTGCCGCGCGCAAATTGGAGCAGGGGCATCCAATCTTCCACATCCGTAATTCGATGTCCTTATTTGATGGCAAGCTCGCGTGTCAGTTCGAAACATTCTTGCAAGGGCATAGGAGGTAGTTCTACGCGGGCGGGAACATCACCGAGCCATTCGTGTTCAGCGCGGCGCGAGGTCAGCAGGAATTTGGTTTTGCTTTGACTTGTCACGATTTGGAGAAAGGTTTTCAATTCGCGTTGTTCTGCCAAAGTCCAAGCTGAGTCCGTACCAGTGGGGAAGCCGTTAATGGGTTCAACGTTGTCCCAAATCCACAGCGGGGGAATCTGCTTGAAGATTTGAAAGGTTAGATTCAAGCGTTGCTCTTCATCCATCGCCAGCCATTGAATATTGTTTTGTTCGAGAACAGAACGATAGGTTTCTTCAACCGCAGAAAGCACCTGCGCCAATGGCTTGTATTGCTCGAAGGAGGTGAAAAGGATCGGTCCATGCAATCCGCCTGTCTGCGAATACCAGCGCGCGAACTCGGCGGCGGTCATGGTTTTGCCACTGCCTGCATAAGCATGCAGGAGTACCACAGGTTGTGTGTCGAAAGCGCGATCAAGCGCAAGAATGGTTTCATCACGACCAAAGAAGCCTACCTCAGGTCGAGGTAGATTATCGGTTTGTTTGGATTTCGATAAGTCAAGTTTGATAGCTGGTGCAGCACCTGATGGTTTGCTGAACAATTGAATCGGCGCGGCTTCGTATACAATCGGCACGCTCCAATCCTGCAACGGGCGCGGCTCAAAGGCGATCTCGCGCAAGGGCTGTGCAGCCAACTGCTTGCGTCCCATACTCACCGCCTCGCCAAGAGATTGTCCGCTGGCGAGCGTGGTGTATAAATCTGCGACGAATTGCGCGGCAGTCACGACGTACACGTTGTAGCGCATCGCAACCACACCTGCTACGCCCGTGTCCATCACTTCCTGGGCCAGCGTGCCAAAGGCGCGCACCGAAGAATGAGTTTCATCTACTTCCTTGGCAACATTCGGTTTATCGAGCGGCTCTGCGTATGCCGAACGGCAGGCATTCAAGATAAGCGCAGGCGTATCGGTTTCAACCAACAGTTTTCCTAATGCGGGGCCATCTATAAGCTGGGCGTTTTGGTTCTGATCATCTGGAATTGGATTCTCAAAGAACAAATAACCGTGTGAGCCGTCGCGCGGTCCGCTCAAGAACAGGGGAATAAGAGATTTCATAAAATCGGATGGCTTGTCTTTATCGGTGTTGAGATACCCGCCATGTCCATCGAAGTGGACAATGTGATACGGTTTCCCTTGAGCCTTGGCGTTTCGAAGAGTCTTGCTCAACTGCTCGAACGTCGGCGGGCGCAACACATCGAGTTCGAAATGTTCGCGTGCTTCATCGGTCAAACCTTTAATCAAGTGGCCTGAAACAGAACGGAAAGGAACATCGTATCCACCACGCGGACGGCAGATAACCAATAAAATCCGCACCTTGTCGGCGGGTTGTGGTTTGTGTGTTTTCTGTGCTGCCTTGGTATATGCGCGTACAAAGGATTCGGCGCGCAGTGCCAATACTGCGTCTGTCTTGGGATCGCATAACAGTTCCCACGGTAGCGCAGTTGCACCTTTGATATCAGTTATGATTTCGACTCGGGTATCGTCCAGTTTGTCGCGTAAGGTTGCCCAGAGGTCGCGCGTATCATCATTCGATTGAAAAACCTTTTTGAATAATTCTGTTCCCAATTCCTTGATTCGACCATCCACGCGCTCGGCAATCTTTGGCGCGGGGTCCATCGGGTATTGAAGGTAATCTTCCAAATACCAACGGATATCCGCTTGATCTTCGGGTGTCATCCTGAATTCAAAGCGCGCTTCGGGCGTTTGGCGTGTGCCGTCATCGTCCTCAAAAGCCATTTCAATTCGATACTTGTCTTCTTGCTCAATGTGCTGGCTCAAACGTAGCAGGGGCATGGTCATCCCTCCCGAACATCTGTATGATGAGATTATTGTACAACAAAATTAGTTCATAACTATAATGAATAATCCGATACCTACCGCTTTTCTTTCTGCCACTTATCACCTCCCTTCAACGTCTGATAAAATGCATATGTAATAGGCTCAGTGCACGCGGTGTCTCTATAAAGGCAAAAATTGAGATAAGGTGTTATTCCAATGAATTCAAACGGTAATGCAAATCATGTCAAAGTGTTGGTGCTCGGTTCCGGCCCGGCGGGACTTTCTGCCGCGCTGTACGCGGCGCGCGCTGAACTCGCGCCGGTGGTGCTGACCGGCATTCAACTTGGCGGGCAGGCCGCGCTGACCTATACCATCGAAAACTATCCGGGCTTTCCCGAAGGCGTCTGCGGCCCGAAGCTCATCGAGTTGATGGCGGCACAGGCGAAACGGTTCGGCGTGGACATCCGGATGGAAGAGGTTTCCAAGATCGAACTGGATGGCGACCTGAAAGTCGTCACCTCCGCCGAAGGCGTCTATCGCGCTCCGGTGGTCATCCTGGCGATGGGCGCGGACCCGGTGAAGTTGAACGTGCCCGGCGAGGCGGAACTGCGCGGACGCGGCGTCAGCTACTGCGCGACCTGCGATGCGCCGTTCTTCCGGAACAAAAAAGTCGTCGTCGTCGGCGGCGGCGACAGCGCCCTCGAGG
>PLNY01000390.1 GCA_003141915.1 Anaerolineae bacterium
ATTCAAAATTCCAAAGTTTATTGTCACGGCATTTGACGACCAAAAATCACAGGCTTGATATTTCCAACTACCGCCAGAATGAGAAACGCAGTCTAGTTCAGTCCCATTGGGATTACTGTGAGCCGGGTCCGCCTTTGAATGGAATTTACAGCTTTGAAATAATCCACTATCCGTAGGATTTCCACCANNCTCCTAACTGAGTTCCATAGCTATTTCCGCCCATAGACATATAAGCCCCGCCAATAATTGTAAAAACTGTATTGAATCCCTTCACGTCGAAAATTGATGAGTTGGACGTGTTTGTGTTGACAACCCAAGCTCCACATCCAATTATCGTGATGTCATTGGAGATTGACACAAGGCTCCCAATCAAATTCGACTGGCCTGGTGTCAAAACAACAACACCCCCAGAAGCAATTGCCGCCACCGCGTTCGAGAAATCTCTAAACGGATATGTTTCATTTCCAAGCTGCGCAACTGAATTACTTCCATTTATACAATCCACAAATGCCACATTTATACCAGAGTACACTTTGGAAAGGCTCATCGCCGTGGCTGCGGAGCCGCTGATGGTGGCGTAGCCTGCCGTGGCTGCGGAGCCGCTGATGTTGACTGGTAGAGGTTGAGCAAGTGCAGCCAGTGCATTCGTTGTGAGAACATAACTGCTCCCGCCACCACCCCCTCCACCAATCACCCACTGAATTTCACCGGCATATTGAATTACCCCATAAGCACCACTGGGTGCCCCAAACCAAAATACCTCATTGGTGTACACGCCAAAAGTGGGTATGGTATCAATGTTAATCGTTCCGCCTGTAATTGCAGCAGCTTGAACTGAATTAGTTTTTGCCCATCGCCCGGTTACTCCATAAGTAACAATCCCCGCATTGTTATAGTCATTTCCAGTAAGTGTGGCAACCAGTCCCTGAATCTGAATATAACTTGCCCAATGATTTGTATAATATACTGGAAAACCACCTCCGTTCAACCTATTGGTGAACTGAAACTGAATGTTGGTGAAGATGACCCCGCTGCTGTTGGTTAATGTTCCCACCAGATTCTTCACATAGTTATCCGCCACAGTTTGGCTGCTGGTGGTATAGGTGTTGTTGGAGAGACCGCCATTTCCGGCGATGGCTGTAACGTGAGCATCGGCAGCAGCCTGATTATTCGTGGTGTATGGGTTTTGCAATACCGGATTAACTCCGGCAAAGCAGGTGATCGCCACTGTCAAAAATAGGGCTGTGAGTAGGTTTTTCATAAATTAAACTTCTTCAATCCAGACCCCGTTTGATACCGTCCAAAACGTGCCGTCTGTGTCGTTCGTGTAAATGCCGTAATTTGTGGTCGAAATCCCGTTGGCGATTGGAGAGCCTGCGCCGTGCGTCCAGCCGCCATTACCACCGCCCCCATTGCTTGCACCATACAGGGCACAGAGCATGACATCGCGCGGCGAGAGTCTGTCGTATCCGGCGGCAATCGCCGCATTAAGTGTAGTTTGAGCATCCATAATAGTTTGGTGTTAAATTAGATTGCGTAGATGGTTGCGGTGACGGGCAGACCTGCGCTAACAGCTCCTATTTCATCCAAATCGGCAGGACCACCGATTTGAGGATAAGTGAATGTAGATGTTTGTCCGGCGCCAGGGTTCCCTATCGTTACAGAATTACCATAGGAAAAATCCAACTCGTTTGTGCCCCAAGTTAGTTTGTAGGTTCCCCCCGGTTGGAGGAGATTTGAGACATCATACGCCCAATCATTGTAGTGAGCCCCTGCTGGTATCAGGTTCACAGGCCCAGGAACGGGAGATGACCCGCTGGTCAGCATGTAAGCCAGACACTTTTCAATGTCGCCATCTGAGAGCCTGTCACAACCGGCGGCAATGGCGGCGTCAATCTGTATTTGAGCGGAATTGCCAGTCGAGTAGAGATACGCCAAGCACAGCCAGCAGTCACGCGGGCTTAACTCGTCCGCGCCTCCTGCCAGCGCACCCGCAAGCAAGGTGGCAGCGGTCATAATTCGTTATTCCCCAATTTCGAGGCGCAGATAGAGCAAAATCCGGCGCAGTTCATCATCGTCCCGGCGAGCCAGATGCCCCAACAAACCCCGTAGGGTATCCACGTCAGACGGCAACGCCGCATAAACAGCTTTGCAGTTCGCCCAATCAATGGCCAGCGCAACAATGGCAAGGTCGCCAACCGGGATGCTGCCCATCACGGTTTTGGCATCCTGAACCAGCGCGGTGACATCACCGGCAACCGCAGGGTTATAATTGGTCAGTGGCGAACTGGTGTCATTGGCCAATTCTTTCGCCCTGAAATAAACAGCTAGCGCCAAACGCTCCTTCGGGTTGAGAGCGGATAATACCGCTATGTCCTGCAACAGCGCATTATTGCTTGCGCGTGTCGGCGGCGGCGTGATTTGTGGTAGTGCTACAAGTGTCATTGACATAATTACATCATCCCTTCATCGGTTCGTGGCGCGGCTTCCTGCAAACCTTTGCCCCAATCTTCCTCGCCTGATTCGCCGGGTTGAAGTTCCAGCATCACATTGCCATCAGCAACCGATTGCACCTTGAAGGTATCACCCGGTTTAGCTTCTGGCAACAGATCGGCTGGAACAGAAATGGTTTTTGAGTCAGCCCCGGCAGCGGCGAGCGAATCACCAGCGGCTTCGGGTGGAGTTTGGTTTTGGTCGGTCATATTTTATATTGGTTTTGGGGCGGGCTTGGATTGCTCCAAACCCGCCCAAATGTTGACCGGCGCTTATGCGTAACCGTAGGTGCTCCACGGATTCGTGTTCGGCGTCCCATCCGGGTTCTCGCTCACATCATACGGCGACCAGATTTGCGGGTTGTCAGCGCAGTGCTGATTGTACGCAACCAAGTCCTGATAATCCGATGCGCTCGTCGGGTAAGCGGACGGCGTGACCGTGTTCGGACGGCGGACGTAAGGCGTGGCCTCACCAAGCGCCATGAACCAGCGTTCGATGTTCGGATAGATCGTTTTGCAGCCAAGGTCATATTCGCCGAGGAAGAAACCCATGTTCTGCTTCACGTTGTCGTATTGGCAGACCGTGCCAGTGCCGGGATCGGTCGCGTTGAACAGGTCGGGGTGTTTCCATGTCCACTTGCCCATGAACGACCGCGCCAGACCGAACTTCATTTCGGAATTGACGCTGGTAATGTCGCCCACATAAATCTCTCGGGCATCGCGATTGTAGCAGTGGTAAATGCGGATTGGAGCCGATTTCCATTGCGGATTCGGAAGGGGTTTGAGGCCGAACGTAGCCGGCACATTTTGAAACGGCTGAATCTGCTCAACCCACACAGCGCGGGTAAGTGCGCCACCAGCAAGCGTCTTGCCGTCCAAGTCCGACCGGAAACGGAAGCGCATCTGCATGTTGTCGCGCTTGAACAGCCAGTCACCACAGCCCGCAGCAACGCCCAAGCCGTAGAACTCACCAGCCTTGGTGAAGTCCGACGCCTTGTAAAGCGCGGTCAGGGCGGGATTCGCAGCCGTCAGCAGCCGCGAAGTCGTGCCATCCATCGTGATTTCAAACTTGCCGTTCACGGCCATCTTTTGATTGTGATAACCGGCGAGTGCCAAATCTTCCTGCTGGTTGGCCAGATATTCCATGCTCAGTTGTCCCATATTGGCCAAAAGACCAGCCGTTGTCGCGGCAGTAATACTACCCGCCGTAACCAGTGCATCCAAACCGCCAATCGCATTGAGATTGATGAACAGACCGTTGACTGTGCCAGCCGCGCCACCTGCGCTGACGGCGAGCATCGCCGGGTCCATATCAATCGCAACAGGGTTGCCGGAAGCATCGGTCACACCAGTCAACCATAAACCGCCGCCTTCGGCAGTCGTGCCAGCGTTGACCAAAGACAGTTGACGGATGAACCCGCCAGCGACTTCTTCGGGGATGTTCTTGTAACCCTTGACGATGATGTCCAGCTTGCGCGGGGCTTCCTCAATCGTGTTCAACTGGTCAAGGCAGAATACCGATGAACGGTATTCCTGACGGTAACGCCCGAATTTCTTCTGCGTCACACCATGGCCGATGTAGCGAATGTTCATCGCGCAGGGCGCACCCAAGCAGGGGTCGGCAAAGAACTGCGACCACATGCCAGGATCATTCGCGCGGGCAACGTGGACTTGCTCCCACAAATGTTGGGTTTCGGTGAAAGAATCCCATTTTTTGGTTGAGTACATCCCGGCGTAGATGAACTCCTGCGGGAAACGATCTTCGGAGATTTTCTTGTCCCAGGGATACGGACGTGCGCCTAAATACGAGTGGAATTGTTGGCATTGGCTAGTGCTGAGTGGCATTTGATTTTATGTGTTGATTGTTAATTGTGCGTGATTGTTGACTGACGTTTTTCGGTTGCGTTGGGGAAGTGACCCCCGATTCGGTTTGTAGTTTTCCGAATCACTTTGTCCAACCAATACCACCGTAGTTTCGGTTGGTTTCACCCGCGCTGCCGGATTTCTCCGGGGGTGACAGTTTCAATCGCTGATGGAGCAATAATCTCGCGGAAAGAAAATGTCAAATTTGTGCTTGCGTTTCTGGTTCTTGCTGGTAAATTAGTCCAAGTAGATGAACAAATCGAAATTGAGAGATCACGAAAAAGAAATCCGCCAGATGCTTCAAGACGGGTATTCTTACAACGATGTGGCTGGAAAATATGGCGCGTCAGCATCGTTAATTTGTTACTTGGTAAGAGCGAAAAAACCGAAGTCTGCCATCTCTTGCGAAGGCTGCGGGGTTAATTCCGAGAACCTAGAGGGGCATCATGTTAATTACGTTACCAACGAAATCCTGTGGCTTTGCAAGTCATGCCACATGAAATTAAGACATCGAGAACAGCCGGAAAACTTCCAAGAATGTGATAAAATAGTTAAAATAACCCTGTCTTTTGAAGAATGGAAAGCTGCTCGAACGGCGTCTGTTCTTGCTGGCGAGCGGTGGTTTCTCAGGTGGGTCAGAAAAGTTGTCGTCAAAGCGGCAAAAGAAACCGAGCAAAATCAAACCCCTAAATAATTTATGGCTAAACAAACCTCGCCCCCCAAACCACCGATGCCGTTCTGCAAAGATTGCGCCCACTTTATAGCCGTTGAGGAAGGCGACCGACTTGGGGCATTGCCGCGCTGCCGCAAATTCCAGATGACCGACCTTGTAATGGGCGAGCAATTCTACCTTCCGTGCAGCGATGTGAGAAGCCCGAATGCGCCTTGCAGCACAACGGGCAAACTATTTCAGCACCAAAACGTGGTGGTTCTTGCTCAACCAAAACCTGTCGAACCGGCGAGCAACTGATGAAAGAGGTTTGCCACTATGCCTAAGAAAAACAGATCGAAATGTCAGTCTCCATATTTGCTTGCTGAATTTCTGGAAAGGCGACCCTTAATGTTGGGGGGAATTGGGTCGGCCAGTGCAATCATAAAATTGACGCATCCAGAGGTTTTACTGCCCGATTGTAATGATTTTGATATAACGGGCTATAATTTTTTTCTAATCGCAAGGAAGAAATAGCCTTGTCCTGAAAAATGAACGAACATTACTCACACAAAGTAATTTGGGAACAGGAAAAACATCGGCTTCCGTGGTGTTTATTTTTCAAGTATTACAAGATTCACGATGGTCATACCGTGCATTACGAACGACATCTACGCGGCGAGGCTTTGATTAACAGATTTTGCATTTGGTTGGCTTCATTATGAACGAAAAGCTAGGCATCCTGATGTATCTTGCACCGCCCAAATTGGTGAGCGCGTCTGCTTTCCTTGCCAACATGCGGAACTTTCCAGCCAAGCACGAACTCATCATTTATTCCGACCACAATTACAGTGCGGAATGGCCGGTGGTGTTCAAGCTGAGCGGTGACGTTGAAATCGCCAAGACCGAAAAGAACCGGACGGCAGTAAACAATTTAGTGTTCTTTTTGGGACTTCGCATTGCTGCAAACAGGGGATACACCCATGTAATGATACTCGAACATGACTGTCGCGTGAATGTTGCTGGATGGGACGACATTATCTGGCAGGAATTTCTTTCCAAGAATCCAAGCGCAATCATGGGTGGGTCAATGGTTGTTTTCAATCCGTGTTCTTTTAACCGCAAAGCGGCACAAGGATTTGAGGAGCTTCTTTCCAAGTCAGTTGGCAATCGGATAATGCCGCTATCGGTTTGCGGCACAAGCCACCTTGCGGAGCAGAGGCCGTCGTGCATTTTCCCAAATGGTGCTTTTGCCATCTACCGACTGGATTGGCTGTTGAAAATATTCCCGGAAGTTTTGGGGACGCCACAGCAATACATTGAACTGTCGAAAACACAAAAGACTTGGGATTACGAGATTGGGATTCAACTTTGGAATGAGTTCAAGGAAAACTCTTACCAGCATGTCGTCAGCCTAGAATCAATTTATTCCGGGTATGGCAATATCCTGTGTTCTGAGGATGAGCGGAAGCAATGGTTGACCGAGGGCAAGATTGTTGGCGTTCATCAAATCAAGAGCGATTGGAAGGGGCCGGAACCGAAAGCGGTTTCAGCGGAAGCAGCGCCAATCGTTCCTGTGGCGTCAATTCCAGCAAAGAAGGTTCGCATCTTCATAGTTACCTATGCGAATGATTTTTCCTATTTGGAGTATTGTCTGCGATCAATAAAGAAATTCGCCATCGGATTCTCTGGCGTTACGATTCTTGTTCCAACCAAAGATGTTCACGCGCTTCGTGAAATAATCAGTCAGGTTGGAATTGAAAACGTCACTGTAAAGAGCGGTTACGAATGGAAGGGCAAGGGGATGCTCTGGCACCTGATGCAGAAATGCCGTTCGGACGAATGGTGTCCCGACGCTGACTACGTTGG
>PLNY01000427.1 GCA_003141915.1 Anaerolineae bacterium
CAGGCTTGCCTTCCTTCAACTTGCCTTTCTTTTGATATTCCGCAATCTTCGCCTTAGTAATTTTTTTACTACTTTCCACATTAGGTTGATCGAACGCGTTCACACCTATAATTGAACATGCAACCGCCGTCGCGATCTCCCAGCGATACATCTCTGCGCCAACATCATAAGGATCAGCCACCGCAAAATCAAGCACCGGATGTCCTGCGTCTCGCAAAGACTTCATCATCGCATCCAATTCGCCAGTCTGACGCAGATACGCAAATATACGATCAGCACCGTAAACTTTTACTTCCCCAATCGGTTCAAGCGGAACCGGCAGAATCCCTTTTCCGGCCTTGCCGCTTGACTCAGCGATGATCTGCTCGATCCATCCGGCAAATGCAGATAACGGCGCATCGCTCAGGATCGTCAGCTTGTCGCGGCCTGCCACAGCAGATTCACCCAAGACAGCTCCCAGCGCCAGCCCCGGGTTACGCGCCGCAGGAATATGTTCGCCGCATTGACGTTTCATCCAATCGGCCTTATCAAGCAGACGATTCAAATCCATGCCGAGCAAGGCCGCTGGCACAAGTCCAAAGTCTGTCAACGCGGAATATCGTCCGCCGACCATTGGATCGGCAGAAAATATTTTTCTGAATCCGCGTTTGCGCGCCAGCACTTCCATCGATGTGCCGGGATCGGTGATGGCAACAAAGCGCGATCCATCTTTTTTGCTCAACTTCCAAAAATAATTAAAGTTAGCCATCACTTCGGCCGTGCCGCCTGACTTGCTGGATACGATATAAAGGCTTTTCTCAGGCGGATAAGCTTGCGCGGTTTTTGCCACTTGCGCAGGATCGGTTGAATCCAAAATGGCCAGAGAAAGTGGCGCATCGATATTCGCCGCGGCAAGAAGTGTACTGAATACTTCCGCAGTCAACGATGAGCCGCCCATTCCCAAAACCAGAACGCGATCAATCTTCTCGTCGCGGATTTCTTTTGCAAACGCTTGATATTCTTTCAATCGTTGGCGCGCCTTATCAGGCGAGTCCATCCAGCCCATACGAATTTTCACTTCAGCTTGACCGGCAGGATTTTTTGTCCACAATGTCGGATCATGATTCCATAGCCGCGCGGGAACGGAATCCGCTTGGAGCTGAGATATCCGTTTGGAAACGGGAGCCGCTAACGGTCCAAGAGCAGAAGCGGCATTCTTTCTTCGTCCGTCAATTGTTGTCAAGAGCTGTGAGAACGCTTCTGCAAATGCCTTAACCCCCTCATCTTCCAACTCTTGTGTGACTTGATCCATCGAAATGCCCGCGGCTTCAAGCTGGGCAAGTGCTTCCTTTGATTTGTCAAGATCGCGCGTCAAAGTCACTGCGGGAACACCATGGTCGCGGAATGCATCGAGCGTTGCAGGCGGAACCGTGTTGACCGTTTCAGGACCGATCAGATTATCCACGTAAATGGTATCAGGATATGCCGGATTCTTTGTACCGGTGGATGCCCACAGCGGACGCTGGACACGCGCTCCTTTGACCTTAAGATTTTCCCAACGGCGGCCCACAAAGGTTTTCATGAACTCATCGTAGGCGAGCTTGGCATTTGCTATCGCAGCCTGACCGCGCAAAGGCGAACCGTCTGGAAGCCTGGGATCAATCTTTGTATCCACGCGCGAGACAAAAAACGAAGCAACCGATGCAATATGATCAATCGAATGTCCAGCGGCGAGATGATCTTCGAGCCCGCTGAGATACGCCTCCATCACTTCAACGTACCGCTCCAACGAAAAGATCAATGTCACATTGACATTGACACCCACNNCGCGCCCAGAGTTGCTGCGCCTGAGACGCGGTCGCTTCCGTATCATGCGCAATCGTCGGGCTGACCTCGATGCTGACATAACCATCGCCACCATTTGTCTCTTCATAGAGCGGACTGAACAAATCGCAGGCAGCGCGGATGTCCTCGATGGCGAGTTCCCAGAATATTTTTTCGGCGTCCCAGCCGGACCATGCCAGCGGCACGAGCGCGGAATCATAATCCTTCGATTTTGAAATGGCGTTATTGAAGATCGTCGGATTCGAGGTCATGCCGCGGATGTCACCGCGTTCGATCATGGCTTTGAGTTCGCCGTTCTCCAATTGGCGTCGCTGGATGTTATCCAGCCACAGAGATTGACCAAGAGATGTTAATTTTTCGATAAGTGTTGTCATTCGAACCTCTCTATAAAACGGACTCGCCGTTCTCCATTTTGTGAATTTTTTTGACTCGTCTTGCTAATCGCTGGCCGCCGGGATCGTTGCCAATATAACGGGCATCCAAAAAGGCAACGGTCAACGCCTTGGCAAGTTCCGGTCCAATCACGCGCCCGCCGAGACATAATACATTCATATCATCGTGCAGAACGCCTTGTGCGGCAGAATATGTATCGTGGCAAATTGCCGCATATACACCCTTCATTTTGTTCGCGGCGATACATGCGCCCACGCCTGAACCGCAGACCAAAATTCCGCGTTCGGCTTTGCCGCTCTGAATTGCGCGCCCAACTTTTTCTGCAAAGTCCGGAAAGTCCACCGGCTCGGCGCTATTGGTGCCCATGTCAATCGGCTCGTGGCCTGCGCTCCTCACGGCCTCCAAAATTACCGACTTCAACGAAAAACCTCCATGATCAAATCCAACTGCAACTTTCATTTCTTCTTCCTGATTGTCTTTTTTGTTTTGACTTTTTTAGAACTCTCTTTCTTCGGCAGCAAGGGCTTGGCTTGAGCTAAGATATTTTCAACCGTCAGCCCGAGTTTTTCATAGATGATCTTATACGGTGCGGACGCGCCGAAGCGATCAATTGCGATAATCTTTCCAGATGAACCGACGTATCGTTCCCAGCCGAGACTGGCTCCCGCTTCGACGGCGATCCTTGCCTGAATCTTTTTCGGCAACACGGACTCACGATAAGCCGCATCTTGTTTCTCAAACAATTCCCATGATGGGAACGATACAACCCGCACGCTCCGTCCCTGCTCTTCCAGTTTTTTCGCGGCGTCATAAATCAATCCAACTTCCGAGCCGGATGCCATCAGAATCAACTCGGGTTTCTTCTTTCCGAAATCCTTCAAAACATACGCGCCTTTTTCAACTTCCGGTTTGTTCGCGTCAAAGATGGGAACATTCTGGCGCGTCAACGCAAACGCGATTGGGCCATGATGATTCTCAAGCGCCACTTTCCAGGCTTGCGCGGTTTCATTCGCGCTCGCAGGACGGATGACCGTCACATTTGGCGTTGCGCGCAAAGCGGCGATATGTTCAATCGGCTGATGCGTTGGGCCGTCTTCGCCAAGTCCGATACTATCATGTGTAAAGACGAAAATTGTTGGAATGTGCGAAAGCGCCGCAATCCGAATCGCAGGCTTCATGTAATCGGAAAAGACGAGGAATGTTCCGCCGTAGGGAATCACGCCGCCATACAACGTCATGCCGTTCAACGCCGCGCCCATCGCATGTTCACGGACGCCGAAATGGAAGTTGCGTCCCTGATAATTCTCTTTTTGAAAATCAGGACTGCCATCAATCTTTGTGTTATTTGATGGAGCTAAATCAGCCGAACCGCCGATGAGTTCAGGAAGCTTCGCCGCCAGCGCGTTGATTACCTTACCCGACGCTACGCGCGTGGACATCCCTTTGGGATCAACTGGAAATGTTGGCAAAGCCGATTTCCAGTCTTTGGGAAGTTTTCCGGCAAGACGTCTTTCCAACTCCGCGCCTTTATCTGGATTGGATTGTTTGTATTCCTCGAATTTCTCATTCCATGCTTCTTCAAATTTTTGTCCGTGGCCAATCGCTTCACGGAAGAATTCCAGCACATCACCGGGGATCAGGAAGCGCGGCTCCAAAGGCCAGCCGAGATTTTTCTTGGCGGCATTCAATTCTTCATCGCCAAGCGGCTCGCCGTGTGCCTTGGATGTTCCCTGGCGATTCGGCGCGCCGAAGCCAATCGTGTTGCGGACACAAATCAAGGATGGACGCGAATCGGCTTTTGCATTCTGGATCGCGCGATCAACCGCCTCGACATCATTGCCGTCATCCACTTTTTGAACATGCCAGCCATACGCTTCAAAGCGCGCGGCGCGATCTTCCGTAAAAGCCAAATTCGTTGATCCGTCAATTGAGATGTGGTTATCATCATAAAGATAAATCAATCGCCCCAATTGCAAATGTCCCGCCAGCGACGCGGCTTCCGATGAAACGCCTTCCATCAAATCGCCGTCCGTCACAATGGCGTAAATATAATGATCGAACAATTCCGGCGAGAAGGACGCGGCAAGGTGCGCTTGAGCAATTGCCATTCCAACGCCCGTGGCAAAACCCTGGCCCAATGGACCGGTTGTTGTTTCGACTCCAGCCGTCAATCCGTATTCCGGATGACCCGGAGTCTTGCTTCCCCACTGACGAAAGTTTTTGAGTTCATCCAGCGAAAGATCATAGCCAGTCAAATGCAACAACGAATATAAAAGCATTGAACCGTGTCCGCCAGAAAGAATGAAGCGGTCACGGCCAGCCCATTTGGGGTTGCGCGGATTGTGGCGCAGATGACGCGTCCACAACGTGAAAGCCATTGCGGCGGCGCCCATCGGAAGTCCGGGATGACCCGAATTCGCTTTTTGCACGCCATCCGCAGAAAGAAAACGAATTGTATTTATTGCGCGAGCTTGCAAATCTTCAGTCGACATAGTTCTCCTCAATCAATTATATTTTTCTTTCAATACAGAAATCGGCAGTGTGATAAAACCCTCCCACTGATTTCCCATCTGAATTACTTCGGCAGATTTTTGCATCACTTGCTGCGCCGTATAAGCCGCAGCCATTGCATCCAACTGTGCGGGCGAATATACCAGTTCGAACGGCAGGAGGCCGTTCATCAATTTATGGCGCGTGATTTCTTCAAAGAAAACCATTGGATCATCAATCTTCAATCCGAGTTCGTACAATAATAATTCACGTTGCAGTCGTCCTTCCAAAGTCATTCTTGGAAGCGGGCGGCTGCCAAGCAAAGCGCAGAAGCAGGCATAGGCATTGGTCTCCAGCCATTGATGCGGCGCGCCGTCTTCGGGATATGATTCGAATCCGAGCCTGGATAATTTTTTATAGAAAGCGAATCCCGCGCGGACGCTGGCCGGACACAGCGATTCTTTGGCGCCCGTTCCCCTGACGGCAATCCCTCGCCGACGCAGATCATATTCAGCGGCGCGCATTTCGGCGCCACGCGCTGAATGCGGCGTCAAACTTTCCGCTTGGAGATTCTTTTTTACTACGCCATGATTGACGTGCGATGGAGCATTGACGGCAACCAGCGCTGTTTTCTGTCCGGCCAGAAACGACAATACTTCTTCCAATTCTGCATCGGCCAGCGCGATTAAATTCGAATCGCAATCCAGCGCGGCATAAGTTGATGCCTTACGTCCCGAAGTCAAATCAACGCCAACGTAAACCGAATCCGTAAAAAGCATAGTAAGATATAGCCTGCAAATGCAAACGGTATTAGTGTAGCCCAAAAAACAAACTTATGCAACCGATTCTTCGACGTTCTCTCTTTGCAATGATATTGCTCACCGGCCTGGTTTGGATCTTCATCAGCGCCGATAGAACCAATTCCGCAACCGCTGGCCGTATTCCGGCCCCGCAAAAAGGATTCCTCGCGCCTGAGTTTAAACTCGAAACGTCAGACAGTCAATCAATATCCCTGACAGATTACCGCGGAAAAGCCGTGCTGGTCAATCTCTGGGCAACGTGGTGCCCGCCCTGCCGAACAGAAATGCCAATCATCGAAAAAGTATATCAGGGATACCAGGATCAGGGATTGATTGTACTCGGCGTAAACTCCACGAATCAAGACGACCCGACGGCCGTTACGCCATTTGTAAAACAATATGGCATTACCTTTCCCATCCTGCTTGATGTAAACGGCGAAGCTGCATCGCTTTACGAGTTGCGTTCTCTGCCAACATCCTTCTTCATTGGGCGTGATGGCATCATCAAAGAAGTCGTCGTCGGCAGCATGTCGGAGGCTTTGCTCCGCGCAAACATCGAGGAAATCATCAAGTGAATATATTGTCTTTATTCCAGAATGTTTTTGCCCCGCCGCGCGATCTTATTTTGATCATTCTTGCCGCGTGGGTTGGTCTGACGTTATCGGAAAAACGCGCGCCGCTTCATCGTGTAAATCTTGATTCGCTCAGCAATCTCCTGCTTGTCAGTATGATTGGCTTTGTCGTCAGCGGACGTGTTCTTTATGCTCTCGAAAATCTTTCCATCTTTGCGCAAAGCCCGGCAAGCATCTTTTCACTGAATACCGACTTGTTCGACCAATGGAGCGGGCTCGCAATTGCAGTCGTCACAGCCTTTGCTTATGGACGGCGCGCCCATCTTCCGCTTTGGCCTTCGCTCGATACACTAACTCCGCTTTTCGCAACATTAGCTATTGGAATCGCATTCTCGCATCTGGCTTCAGGCTTGGCTTTTGGCAAGGAGACAAACGTCCCCTGGGCGATTGATCAATGGGGCGCATTGCGACATCCAACACAAATCTACGAAATTATCGCGTCAATCTTGACCTTGGTCTTGATCTTGATTCAAAAACCAATCGCCAAGCCCGGATTCGAATTTCTGTTGTTCGTTGCACTGACATCCGCAAGCCGCCTCGTTATTGAAGGTTTTCGCGGCGACAGCACTTTGATTCTCGGCGGCTTTCGCGCTGCGCAGATCGCAGCCTGGCTGATTCTGTTTGCTGCATTAGCGAGCATAGATTACCAAAAGAGATTGGGGCACGAAAAAGAATAGAAGTTTCTATCGTTGTTTCAAATGTATAAAGCCCGGCCATTTTGGTCGGGCTTTATACATGCTTTCAGCGCTTGATTTTTTAACCAATCTCCGGCTCGATCAAACCGTATGAGCCGTCGCGGCGGCGATATAGCACATTGATCTTGCTGGTCTCGGCATTATAGAAGACAAAGAAATTATCATGCCCGAGCAATTTCATTTGTTCAACGGCCTCCAGCTCATTCATCGGCAGGATGCGAAACTGCTTATGGCGCGCAATCACCGGAGGCAGTTCGCCCGTTTCATCTGCCGGCACAGAGCCTTCTTCCACATCGCTGGCTGAACGTCCGTCGCCGCGGCCGTGATAATGCTTGCCTTTATAACGATCAATCTGTCGTTGCAATTTATCAATGGCGGAATCAAACGCAATCAACGCCTCGTCCGCGCGTTCCTCTGTTCGAAGCAGCAACCCTTTGCCGCGTACAGTAATCTGAGCCACACTGCGATCCGTTGCGCTGCGCGCCGACTTATGATAGGTCAACTCAACGTGTGCCTCCTCGATGGCGGGCAAGTAATGATCCAGCTTTCCGGCTTTCTTCTCAATATGATCTTTAATATGATCGGTCATTCGAATGTTTCGCGTTTGAATATCCACTTGAATTGCCATACAGGCCTCCTTAGGAAATAGAAAAAGTTAATCAAACTACTCAAGCGCTGTTCAATCCATGATGAGCCAGCGCGCGGGACACCGTCAATGCAAAAACGTCCCGCGCACCCGCGGCATAAAGCGCCTCGGCGCAGGACGAAAGAGTGGCTCCCGTTGTTGCAACATCGTCCATCAATAAAACCACACGGCCATTCACGCGCGTTGTCTCGGCTTGAAAAGCTCCGCCAACGTTCACGCGGCGCTCCATCTTCGTCAGCCCAACTTGAGATCGGGTTTCACGTATCCGGCTCAAGGCATTCGGAACGAAAGCGATTCCAGCCGCTAAAGCAAGCGGGTGCGCGATCAAGTTCACTTGATTATAACCTCGCTCTTGTGACCGTTTTTTACCCAATGGAACCGGAACGATCATTTCGACCGGCCACTTCAAACTCAAAGCAAACTCCGATAATTGCGCGGCAAGCGCATCTCCCAGCGCCATATTGCGGCGATATTTCAATTTATGCAATGCGCCGCGGACAGGATCAGCAAATATCGACCAGGATCGGAGAATATGATATCGAGGCCGCGTCCGTTCGCAGTCCGCGCAAAGACCCGGATCGTTCACCGAAATTCCGCAAATATCACAGATTGGTTCGACAAGATGCTGAACACTACGCTGGCAATCCTTGCACCAACGCGAGCCTGGTTTGCCGCATCCACCGCAAAGCGGCGGGAATATCAAATCCAAACTGCCCCAGGCAAATCTGTACAAATAATAGTACAGAGAAATGCTCATCCCCAAATTTCCCATTAAGCAGAAAAGTTCATTTGAACATCATATGCTGCATCTGGATACCGGCCGGCGCCAGCAAAATAATAAAGATCGTTGGAAAAGTAAGCAAGGCCATCGGGATGATCATTTTGATCGGCGCCTGATGGGCCGATTCTTCGGCGCGCTGACGGCGCTTTATGCGCATCTGGTCCGATTGAATGCGCAAGACCTTTGCCAAGCTGACGCCCAAGATCTCGCTTTGAATTACCGCGGCCACAAAACTTGTCATCTCAGGAATGCCAATCCGATCCGACATATCCTTCAACGCTTCGCGCCGCGGTTTTCCCAATTGAATTTCTCGAATCGCGCGCAGCAAAGCCATGGAAAGTTGATTCTCCCACTTCTCGCTAACCTTGGACATGGCGGCATCAAAGCCCAAGCCTGCTTCCACGCAAATTGTCAGCAGGTCGAGTGCATCTGGCATGGCTTTGCGAATATCTTTCTNNATTTGACTTTGAAGCAGCAATTGCGGAAAGAAAAATCCAATTGCAGTAAAAAGCACCACCACAATAAAAATTTGGAGCAATGGCCAGTTATGAGCGATTAGCGCAATCAGAAGCAGTCCACCGCCAAAAACTGCCGCAAACACAAATCGGGAGGCGAGCAAAGTTGCCGCCTCAATATGACCAGGATTGCCAGCCAATTCGATTTTTTGGGTCGTATCTTCCAGTAATTTCTGAGGGGTAAAGCGGATTGAAAATTCACCAATACGGCGAAGAATGGGCAAAAGAACGCGCTGGCTAAAGGGCTGCTGCATCTCAATCTGTTCAAGAGATGACACAACATCGCCGCGCTGGGTAGCATCGGCCAAGCGGGCCATTAGCGGGTCGTCTCCCTCATTACCGCGAGTCGCGCCAATACCCGCCACAATCACAGCCACCGCACCGCCAAGTACGACAAGGATGATTATTGTCCAGATCAAAATATTCATCGTCACACCTCAATATCCGCAATGCGCATCATAATAAAATAACCAAGCCCGATCAAGATCAAGACGACTGCGACAAGAATTCCGCCGCAGAGCAGGCCGTCATCCATAAAAGACATGATGTAACTCGGGTCAATGAACCAAATTATCAACGCCAGGATAATGGGAATTAATGACAAAAGGGTCCCGGATGCGCGGACTTGGGCGGTCAGTACGCGTATCTCGCCCTTGATCTTAACGCGTTCGCGGATCGTAAACGAAATCGTATCCAAAATTTCGGCAAGGTTGCCGCCCACCTCACGCTGTACGTTGACGGCAGTGACCATAAAATCCAGGTCCTGACTGGGAATTCGGCGCAAGAGGTTTTCGAGCGCTGTTTCCATTGGAATGCCAAT
>PLNY01000422.1 GCA_003141915.1 Anaerolineae bacterium
CGTTGCATTCTAACACGATTACGAATCTCAACCTGAAATGGAGGTCAAGCAACAACGGGTTGTGTTTTGGGAATCGGATTGCCCCATTTGAAGATTGCAATTCCGGCCAATATGCGCGTTGCGGCAAAAATATATAATGCCATGGTCAAGCCAATCGCGTTCGCAATTAACGGACCACTCAATGAACCGACCAGCACACATAAATTCAAGATCACGTTATACCATGCCAGATATGCGGGGCGGTCATTCTCCGGAATGTGTTCGAGGAGATAGTTTGCATAGGCGCCGGTCGCCAATGCAGATGCAAGCCCGCCAACGGCTGATGTGATATAAAAATGTAAAGAATTCTGGGATAACGCCATGCCGATTGGATATAGAGCCATGCTCAAGATTCCAATAGCGGTTACTTTTTGATGACCAATCTGCTGAACCATGCTTCGCAGTTGAGTTGAACCGATGAGCATGATGAAATAAAATATCGCCGAGCCGATGCCGATTTGATTATCGGTCAAATGCAATACATTGACTTGAACCAATGGAAAGATGGGCAATGGCAGATTCTGAGTCAGATGAAAAGCCAACAACGCAAACAGGACGATTCGGAACGGCGTTTGCCAGATGTCGGCGCGGATAGCGGAGAAAAAGCTGGAAGGTTGATTCGTTTCCTCGGGACTTCTAACCGGTTTCGGTTTGGAAGGAAGCGCTTTAACATTGGAAACTGCAACTGGCTTGATCAAATAGAGATGCAGGCTGCTCATCGCCGCGCCAAAGAACCCGATCCCAAACACAATTTGATATCCGAGTGGGAAAGCCAGCCTATTCAGCAAATATCCACTGCCGATGGATGAAATCATGTAGGTAATGGACAGCACCATGTTTCGAACGCCAGCCACATGGGCCCGATACTCGCATGGAACTGCGGATGCAAACAACGCGTTGAATCCCACAGATAGCGGCGTGAGAGGAATCGCCATCAGGAGCGCCAGAACGATCAAGGCCCAGATTTGTGCTATGTTTCCAAATAGCCAGGGCAGGGGAACCCAGAGCAGGAAACCAATTCGGTAAACAACGGATGACCAGAAGACGCTTTTGCCAATCGGACGGGCCTCTACCCAATGCCCGGCAGGGATGGACAGCGTTAGACTGACGATGGCACCCACTGCGGTGAGCAGACCAATTTCAAATCCATTGGCGCCCAGCCGTGCGGCATAAATGTTAAGGAAATTGATCGAAGAACCGGCCAGGATTCCATACCAGCCCATATCGAAATAAAGATGGATGAAGTTCGAGCGATGTTCTTGTGGAATATCACGCGGGAAAAGCCGAGCGAGCACAACGGCGATTATACTGTTTTGAACCTGAAACGTACCCTGCCAAGTGTCATTTGTCCCGGCGCTGGAAGCCACAATCATTTTTGAAAGGTTCTATTGCGCAAATTTCAGCTAAAATTCAGTAATTCTTCCGGTAATTCTCGTTGTCCGATTCAACATGATTCATGCCAGCATGAATTCCTTGGCTGAGTGGTCATCATCAACCTACTTGCAGATTCATTATTAATTGTATTCCATAGGAAATTGGCGGATAGAATTCAATAAATATGCAGCGGTCAATCAACGGTAGTGGCGCCAATGCCCTCGAAATACCAAACTTATATCCGCGCTCGATCTGGACGCGACTAGCTGTTGTATTGGGATTGACTATTCTATATGCTGCGACTTTTATTTTTCTTATAAAAGCCGGTCCTGTTAGCGCTGCGCTCATTTCCATACCGGTGGCGATGGCAGGCTGGTATTTTGGAATCAACACCGGGCTGATTGCGAGTTTTCTCGGCATAGCTTTGAGCGCATGGCTTCTCAGCAATTTCAGTGGGGAAAACTGGGCTACATGGCTGGTTCTTGGCTGGCCGGGAAACTTTATGGTGATCGGAGCCGGTTATCTTTCTGGCCGCCTGCACCAAGAATTTGTTGTACGCAAAGATACCCTGGATGAACTGCGGTTGCGGGATCGTTATCTTACCTTGATTAATATGACCATCCGGGATATTTTGTCTCCCAAAGCTGTCGAAGACCGGTATCATTATCTTGTAACTCATCTGGTAAATTTGTTTGTAGCTGATTACGCTTACATCATTCGCTGGGATGAAGTGCGGGAACAAGCGATCCTCCTGGACTCTACCATACCCTTGGAGAAACCCGTTACCAACATTTTATTGGAACCGGACGAAGCGGAAATCACCGCGTCGGTGTTACGCACCGGGCATGTACTAATCATTGAAGACGTACCGAATTCACATTATGGTATCACTCCCTCCATCTTCAAGAATCTCTCGCTTTCGCCTCAATCTGCGCTTTACATTCCGTTGATTGCGAGGAATCAAAAGATGGGCACGGCGATTGTTGCTTATGATATTCCACATCATTTCAGCAATAAAGAAATCACTTATGCGGAAATGGCTGCCGATCAATTTGCTCTTGCGCTTTGGACCATTCAACAGGAATTTGAGATTCAAAAACAACTTAAAGTAGCCAATACGCTAGTCAACATTGAACGCGCTTCAAACGAAAGCGAGCGGGTGGGCTTACAGACCGTGCTCCAACTTATCGTTGACGCGGCCCGGGAATTAATTCCCGGAGCCGAGAATTCGGTTTTGCATTTGTTGGATCATGAAGAGCCGATCCTTGTACCGCGCGCCGTATCAGGAGATGACAGCAAATCCAAAGCCAAACTGAACATGCGCCTTGGCGAGGGTGTGGCGGGACAAGCCATTGCTACAGGAAAAGTCATCGGCGTTTCGGATACTTTGAACGATTCTCGTTTTATGAATCAGGCCGCGCCGGGAAAGCTCCGTTCGCTTCTCGTGGCGCCGATCCAATCCAGCGAAAAGGCTTTCGGTTCGATCAGCGTTTACAGCGAACATCCAAATGCGTTCACACCGGATGCGGATAGCTTGCTTGGGGCGCTTGGGACACAAGCGGCAGTTGCCATTGAGAACGCCAACTTGTTGGAGACGACCCGGCAGGATTTAAAAGAGATCAATGCTTTGTACCACATCAGCCGCGGACTGGCCAATTCCCTTGACCCTGACCAATTAATGAAGGATGTGGTCAATCTGCTTAAACAAGATTTTGGTTATTATCATGTTCAGATTTTTGTTGTGGATCCCGAAAGCGGCGATCTTTTGGCCCGCAGGGGGAGCGGAAAAATTGGCGATCAACTTCTTGAACAAGGATACCGCTTGTCGGTCGGATCCGGAATCGTCGGTCATGTCGCCGAGACACAACAACCCTTTGTCACCAATAACGTTGATGATGTCGTCTTCTTTGTCTCTAATTCTCTTTTGCCTGAAACACAATCGGAATTAACCGTTCCAATAAAAATTGAAGATGAAGTGGTTGGTGTGCTTGATATTCAACATGTTCACCCCGGTCAACTCACCCAGCGCGATATGCAATTGATGATTGCCGTTGCCGACCAACTGGCGGTCGCTTTGCAGAAGGCAAATTTTTATACAGACTTGCAGGCTTCACTCAACCAGGAAAAAGCCATGCGTTCGCAGTTGATTCAAAGCGAACGGCTCGCAGTGGTGGGGCGATTGCTGGCTTCCGTTTCACACGAGTTGAACAACCCTTTGCAGGCAATCCAGAATGCCCTGTTCCTAATCAAAGAGGAGGAGAAATTATCGTCGCAGGGATTACAGGATATGGAAATCGTTTTATCTGAAACCGAACGGTTGTCGATTTTGCTCGAGCGGCTGCGCACCACTTTCCATCCAACGCGCACCGAGGATTTTCAAGACATGGAGCTCAATCAAATCGTGGAAAACATCATCTCCTTGACTGCCACTCATATGCGCCACAAAGAAATCAGCCTGCAGTTTTTTCCCGACCCGGATTTGCCCACCATTTCGGCAATCCCCGGCCAGATCCGTCAAGTGGTTTTGAACCTTTTCATGAACGCGGTGGAAGCCATGCAGCCGGGTGGAAATCTTTCGGTCCAAACGCAGCTGATACCGAGCGAAGATCGGGTACTGCTTTCCGTTTCCGATACCGGCCCCGGTATCGATCCGGAAATCCTGCCGCATATTTTCGAACCTTTTTTTACCAACAAGGAAACTGGAACCGGCCTCGGGCTGACCATTACAAATGATATTATCCGCCAGCATAATGGAGCCATTTCCGCTGAAAACAATCCGCAAGGCGGCGCTTTATTTAAGGTCTGGCTCCCCGTTCATAAAAAGAGTTGAGTATGGGAATCTCCGGCAATATCCTGATCGTTGATGATGACGCCACGTTGCGACAGACGCTCACGCGAATCCTTCAACGCGCTAATATTAAAGCGACCGCGGCTGCCAGCGGGCAGGAGGGATTGACTCTCCTTTCACAACAAACCTTTGATTTGGTTTATCTGGATTATCGAATGCCGGACATGAGTGGAATGGAAGTGTTGAAAATCATCCATGCACGCTTCCCTGATCTGCCGGTCATTCTGTTCACGGCTCAACCCGATATCAATTCAGCGGTGGGCGCTTTGCGGCATGGCGCAACGGATTATCTGTTGAAGCCGCTTAAACCCCAAGCGTTGATTGAGCACACACAATCCATCCTTGCAGCACAGGAAAAAGAACGGCGCAAGCGCGAAGTCCAGGTGCAAATTGAAACTCTGCAAGCTGAATTAAAAAAACTGGAAAGCGATCAGGAGTCTCAGCCTGAACCTGCCGGAAAAGCCGCGAACGTGAGCGAGCGATTCCTCAATTATGGAAAACTGTCGCTTGATTTGCACACGCATCGTCTGATGGTCGAGGGTCACACCATCAATCTTCCGCCGGCCACCTTCGATTATTTGGTTGCGCTCGTCAGGCACGCGCCCAATGTGGTGGATTATCAAACTCTGGTCACGGAGGCGCAAGGCTATCAGGTTGAATCGCGCGAGGCACAGGAACTCGTCAAATGGCATGTGCATCATATCCGCCAGGCGATTGAACCGGATGTGCGCGAGCCGGTTTATTTAATCAATGTACGAGGAATTGGTTATCGCCTTGTGGCAAGTTAGACGCTTAGGTTGGATTTGCCCAATGGAGTTGTACCCGCTTCTAGTCCGAGCCGGAAGCGGGTTCTGTTTTCTGCCGGCTCTCTGCCAACTTTTCCCAACTTTAAGCGCCGTCAAGCAATCTGAAGGGTGAAGAAAATTGGGAGAGAATCACAGCATGAGCGAAGCAATCATACACACAAATTTCAAGGCGCGTAT
>PLNY01000302.1 GCA_003141915.1 Anaerolineae bacterium
TGTCCACGCCGCGCAAACTCTCGGACGCGAATGGATCGGAATTGACATTACTTCGTTAGCAATCAGCCTGATCGAAAAGCGCATGAAGGCCGCCTTCCCCACTATCACCTTTAAGGTTGAAGGAACGCCCAAAGATTTGGACGGCGCCAGAAATCTGGCCGAGCGCGATAAATATCAATTCCAATGGTGGGCTTGCTCGCTGGTCGAAGCCCAGCCCTATCAGGGCAAAAAGAAAGGCGCGGATACCGGCATTGACGGCATCATCTTCTTTCAGGATGACGCCCAGGGCGCAAAGAAAATCATCGTCTCGGTCAAGGGCGGCGAGCATGTCGGCAGAACGATGATCGCTNNGATTTGAAAAACACTGTCGAACGAGAGAAAGCCGAAATCGGTCTCTTCGTGACCTTAGCGGAACCCACCCAACCGATGATTACCGAAGCTGCCAGCGCGGGCTTCTACGAATCCCCGAAAGGCCAATTCCCCAAGATCCAAATCCTGACGATCCAAGATTTACTCTCCGGCAAAAGCAAGCCGCAATACTTCGACATGTCCGGCGGCTCGCTGAACTTCAAGAAGGCCAAGACCGAAGAGAAGCGTGCCGACCAGAACAAACTTGAAGGATTTTAACCTCCACTAGCAGCCCCTACCCTGCCTCCCCCAAATCCCGAAGGTATTTGGGGCACTCTTCGAGTATGCTTCGCGAAGGTGGCGCAAAGCGCCGCAGGGGGCAAAAAACCTCACACGTCTCCTTCTTAAACCTCACGTATTCTGTCTCGGAACAGGTACTGTTCTCTTTCTAAACAGAACAGTACCTGTCGTTGAACAGGACAGTACCCGTTTGAAAACAGGTACTGTCCTGTTTTCACGCGGGTGCGCTTGTGTTCCCCCGCCGGACAGGTTGTATCGGCCTGCGCATTGGCATGGTTAGGCGATCCCGGTTTGTTCTCTCTTTTTGCTTCTTTATTGTATTTGATGTAGGGGATATAACTGGCTATACGCATGATTTGTCACCAAAAACGGCTTCGGAAGCCTTTCCCCAATCACCTGCCCGAGCCTGCCTCCGAAGCCGCCGTTTGCTTTAGCTTGTGCGCCGCACCTTTGCAATTATCTCAACGCAAAGCGCGCCGCACCGCCCGATCATTCACCGGCCTTTGAAGCTTTTTCGAACACGATGGCATCCAGCGCCTGCTGGAAGCGTTTGCCGGGCTTGAAGAGCGGCAGGACGTTTGTGATGCTGTCCCCGCGCACATCATCCGCCGACTCTTTGCCATCCGACTCGGTCCTGATCCAGAACGACCCGAAATCACCCAATTGCACGATGTTGCCTTTGGCAAGCTCGCGCGTGATGACGTGCAGAAAGTTCTCGACGGCCGCCGCCGTATCTCCCGAGCTAAGCGTGGACATCTCGGCGGCACTCTGTGCCACCTCGTTTTGGTCCAACTTGCCGGTCGAGACGACGGACGCGTAGAACTTCTTGGCGGCCGCCTTATTCGACGGATTACCGCGCGCTACGACATTGAACTTCACTGACATATAGCCTCCTATTCATTCAAAGTGTTTCAAAGTGTGGACGATGGGGAAAGTTCTTTCGCTCGGGACATCCCCCGACAACAACGGTATTATACACGATGCGTGATGTCATTGCGAGGAGCCGCTGGTGGTCGAGTAGGCGGGGTCTCGATACAACCTTCGGTCTACTCGACCACCGCCGTATCGAGACACAGCGGCGACGAAGCACTGCGTTCTTCCAGTGTTGCAATCTGCTCTTTGAAAAACGAGATCGCCTCATCCACTCGCAATGACATTTCATCCATATGATAGAATTTCGTCCGCATGGCAAAACAATTGATCTACGATCTTGACTTAAATTCCATCACCGAGCTGATGACTTCCTGGGGCGAACCTGCCTACCGCACCAAACAAATCTGGCAGGGGCTGTACCAGCATTTCTACAGTTCCCCGTTGCAATTCCCCAATATCCCCAAGCCTCTGCGCGAGAAGATGGCGGATGAATTGGATTTCACGGTCATCGAACCTGTCCGTGTTCTCGATTCATCCGATAAGCAGACGCGCAAGACGCTCTTCAAATTGCACGATGGACATTACATCGAAGCTGTGTTGATGAGATATGGAGAAGCCCCCCTCCATCTCCCCCCAAATCCGACGCAGTCGTATTTGGGGGGAGTGTCCCGACCGAAGGGAGTGGACGAGGGGGGCAAACCTCGTCGCACGCTTTGTATTTCCACCCAAGCCGGTTGTGCCATGGGCTGTGTCTTCTGCGCCACAGGCCAGATGGGCTTCAAACGTCATCTTTCAAGCGGCGAGATCGTGGCACAGGTCATGTACTATGCCCGCCTGCTGCACGAGGAAGGATCAGCCGTTACCAATATTGTATTGATGGGCATGGGCGAACCCTTCCATAATTACGATAACACGATGGCGGCGATTGACCGACTCAACGATGCTGATGGCTACAACTTTGGAGCGCGTCGCTTCACCATCTCGACCGTGGGGCTGGTGCCACAGATCAAAAGGTTTGCCGACGAAAAACGACAGGTCAACCTCGCCATCTCGCTCCACGCCGCGGACGATAAATTACGTCAAAGCATGTTGCCGGTCAACAAAAAATATAACATTGATGAAGTGTTGGGGGCTTGCCGTTATTATGTGAATCAAACCGGACGACGCATTACTTTTGAATGGGCGCTCATCAACGGAGTCAACGATACACCGGAAGAAGCGCGTAAACTCGCGGCGCGGCTTAAAGGATTGTTGTGTCACGTCAACGCCATTCCGCTCAATCCAACACACGGATACAAGGGGCAAGCAACGACGCGTGAGCGGGCAGAAAGATTCAAAGAAACGCTGGAGCAGGCTGGAATTCCATGCACGATCCGAATGAGGCGCGGCATCGATATTCAGGCAGGCTGCGGTCAATTGGCATCCACAGAGAAGAGCGTCAGTAATAACTCCAACAATCCAAAGGTATAACTGATGTTACGCAGAGGGTGCGTCGCACCTTCATAAACAGGACAAATTCAGGGGGCGGATCCGCCTGCTTCCGTGGATCATTCCATCCGCCTGGTGCGACGCACTGCATAAGGTGAGGGTATAATTTGCAGGCTCTAATTCATTGAGAGTGCAAGCATTAGACCTATCTGAGAGGTATCCATATGGAAAAACAGGAAAAAATTACACAGGGCGCGCGCTTGGGCATTCACCAGCGCTTCGAATATAAATGGGTCGCATTGAGCGTGACCACCATCGGCGCATTGATGGCGGCGATTGACAGCACAATTGTTATTTTGGCTCTGCCGGATATGATGGAAAAGCTCCACGCCGACCTGATCGAGATGATCTGGGTCATCATGGCGTATATCCTGATCAGCACCGTTTTTCTGCTGACCTTCGGGCGTGTGGCAGATATGCTCGGGCGCGTGCGGATGTACAACCTTGGGTTTGTGATCTTCACGGTTGGCTCGGCGTTATGCGGCATCTCACAGAACGCAACACAACTCATTCTTTTCCGTCTTGTTCAAGGCGCAGGAGCGGCATTGATGATGGTCAACAGCCCGGCGATCATCACCGAAGTCTTTCCGGCGAACGAGCGCGGGCGCGCCCTCGGCATCAACGGCATCACCTGGGCGCTCGGGGGCATCGCCGGTCCCCTGCTTGGCGGCGCAATTCTCGCTGCCGCGAGTTGGCGCTGGATATTCTATATCAATGTGCCGATTGGAATTATCGGTACGGTATGGGGCTACCTCGCTTTACATGAAATGTCCAAGCCAAAGCAGGGCGAGCACTTTGACCCAATCGGCGCGATCACGTTTAGCATTGGCCTGGTTGCCCTGCTGATTGCGCTGACGCTCGGCATCCAATATAGTTGGACTTCGCTGCCGATTCTGTCACTGTTCGCACTCTTTGTGATTATGTTCATCGTGTTCTTCTTATGGGAGCGAAAACCGGCGAACCCCGTGCTTGACCTCTCGCTCTTTCAAAACCGTGTCTATAACTTTTCGGTGCTGGCTGCGATGCTCCAATCGCTGGCGATGTTTGCTGTAGACTTTCTCATTGTGTTTTATCTGCAAGGAGTTCGAGGCTATAGTCCCCTGACGGCGGCCTTGTTGCTCCTTCCACTCCCCATTGTGAGCGCGATAGTGGGGCCATTAAGCGGACTGCTTGCCGACCATATCGGTGCGAGAATCCCGGCTACGCTTGGGGTGCTCATACAAGCCGCTGCGCTAGCCTGGTTTATTCTGTGGCTCTCGCCCACGACGCCCTACTGGGAACTCGCAGTGGGGTTGGCATTAATGGGCCTTGGCGGAGGCTTATTCTGGTCGCCTAACACAAGCGCAGCCATGAACGGCGCGCCCCTGCCCCGGCTTGGCATTGCCTCGGCAACGCTCGCCACCTTGCGCCAGACGGGAATGGTCACCAGTTTTGCACTGGCCCTGGCGGTTGCCGCAGGAAGCTTGCCGAATAATGTGGTCATGGACCTCTTTGTTGGCACAAACGTCGCGCTTGGCTCACAAGTGATGCAGGCGTTTATAGGCGGCATCCAAAACGCCTTCATAGTTTCAGCTGCGCTTTGCCTGGTTGCGGCAGGTTTTTCGTTTGTGCGCGGCAAAGAGAATCGACAGCAACAAGTGCAGTTGGATTTGTCGACGAAATAGGCTTCTTCATAAATCGATTATCTATCTTTNNTTCTTTATGTTATATTCGCCGCTCGTATCTTGCTTGCAAGAACAAAAGGATTGAAGTATAAGAGTTGACCATGACCAACGAAACTTTCAACGAAAATAACCAACGTCCCTGGCTTGAACGCCCCATTCACCCCGCCTTGCCCGCCGTCACCAATGAAGTGGCGATCTTCGCCGCCATCATCTTGATGGCATTCGTAACGCGTTTCTACAATCTCGGCGCGCGCGTGATGAGTCACGATGAAAGCCTGCACACGTATTTCTCGTGGCTCTTTTATAAAGGCGACGGCTATCAACATAACCCGATGATGCACGGGCCGCTTCAATTTCATTTGATCGCGCTTTCGTATTTCCTTTTCGGGGCCAGCGATTTCACGGCGCGCATTCCAGCCGCGCTCTTTGGCATTGCCACTATTTCGATGACATGGTATTGGCGCCGCTATCTCGGCAGGGCCGGCGGGTTGATCGCAGGCTTCCTGATGGTCATATCGCCATTGATGCTGTTCTATAGCAGATATGTCCGCGAAGATTCCTATGCCGTCTTCTCCGGCGTGCTGATGCTTTATGTCATCCTCCGTTATTTTGAAACTGGAGCGCGAAAGTATCTTTATCTGCTGGCAATTGCGCTGGTCATACACTTCATAGATAAAGAAACATCCTTCATGTACACGGCAATGTTGCTCCTATTCTTTGCGGTCTATTTCATTACCCGCGTAACACGCAATGCATGGAACGATATTACTTCGTACCGCGGCTTTATCATTGCGCTTGCCATCGGACTTTTATTGATCGGTGTTGGCGTGGGAATTGGCATCGCCGGAAGAAACGTTGGAGTGCTCGGCGCAACGGAAGTCGCTTCGCCCGCGATTCCTTCCACGGCCTCGCCGCTTCAATCTCCGGCCGGAACAGCGTCTCCAGCTACAATTTTCCTGCTCACTGGCATCCTGGCTTTTGTCGGCGCAGGGTATTTCCTGATCCGTGGTTAC
>PLNY01000203.1 GCA_003141915.1 Anaerolineae bacterium
TCCTGAGCGTAGCGAAGGATCTGGCCCGACGCCACGGAGATGCTTCGCTACGCTCAGCATGACACAAGAGAGGTGATATGTCTGAAACAAAAACCGTTTTGATTACCGGCGCGGCGGGCGGAATTGGCCGCGCAACCGTTGCTTTCTTTGCTGAAAAAAGTTGGCGAGTCGTCGGCGTCGATAGAAACCCGTTTGGCGATGGCTTTCCGAAAAATGGGCTCTTCATTCAATCTGATATTGCGCGGCCTGAAGAAATGCACGCCATCTTTGAGCAGACGAGTGCGTTCACCCACGCGCTCGATGTGCTTATCAACAACGCCGCGTATCAGATTGCAAAGCCGTTGATCGAAACATCTGTCGAAGAATGGGACGCGGTGATGGTATCTAATTTGCGGTCGGTGTTTTTAAGCGCAAAGCTGGCACATTCACTTCTTAAAGCACATGGCGGCGCGATTGTAAATGTGTCGTCGGTTCATGCGATTCAAACCTCGGCAAACATCGCCGCCTATGCCGCATCCAAAGGCGGACTGCTGGCCTTGACGCGTGCCATGGCAATTGAGTTTGCGCCGGATAATATCCGCGTCAACGCGATTCTCCCCGGAGCGGTGGATACGCCGATGCTGCGTGCCGGTCTCGGACGCGGCCATGTGGGTCACGGCGATATGCAGGAACGACTCGATAATCTGGCGCGCAAAACGGTCAATGGAAGAGTCGGCACGCCCGAAGAAATTGCCCACGCAATTTATTTCCTCGCCGATAACGAGCAATCATCTTTTATGACAGGACAAGCATTAGTCATTGATGGCGGCGCAACCGCGAGGTTGAGTACGGAATGAAGCAAACTCTCAATGCCATTCTTCCATCTTACGCCCTCCAAAGCACAAAGAACATCTACGATGCCATTCGCCGCGTTCCTCAACTTCCCGATGCCTATCTTCATCCGTGGCGGCGCGAGAGCATTCAGAGAATCAAAGCATTCAAAGATATTCACAAAGGCAAACGCGCGTTCATCATTGGCAATGGTCCAAGCCTCAAGCGAACAGATTTGTCCAAGCTCAAAAACGAATTTACGTTTGGGATGAACCGCATTTATTTATTGTTTCCCGAATTGGGTTTTGCTACAACCTATTTTGTTTCCATCAACGATCTTGTCATCGAGCAATGTGCAGATGAAATCGCCGCGCTCTCGATTCCAAAATTCATTGCGTGGCATTCCCATCGCTATTTTCAATGCTTCCCTGACGAGTTGATGTTTTTATACACCACATATACCGGTCCAAAGTTTGCTCATGATATGACGCGCCGCGTTTGGGAAGGCGCGACCGTCACGAATGTTGCTCTGCAACTTGCGTTTTATATGGGCTTTGAAAAAGTTATTCTGATTGGCGTGGATCACAACTTCACGTCGAAAGGCGATGCGAACAAAACGGTCGTGTCCACTGGCAACGACCTAAATCATTTCTCTGCCAATTATTTCGGCAAAGGCTTCCGCTGGCAGCTGCCCGACCTCGACACCTCCGAGATCGGATATCAAAAAGCGCATGATGCCTATCGCAGCGCCGGATGCGAAGTCCTCGATGCCACCATTGGCGGCAAGCTGACGGTCTTCCCAAAAGTGGACTACAATTCATTGTTCTAAGGTTCAATGTCATTGCAAGCGAAGCGAAGCAATCTCCTGTTCTTATGCAATAACTTTTAGAATGTGACATGGGATTGCTTTGTCGCATAAACGCTCCTCGCAATGACATTAAAATGGATCATTCAATGTCATCGCTTCCATCCAAGCTTTTCAACTGGCGCGTCCTCCTTATCCTTTTGCTTCTTCTCGGCGCGGCTTTGCGCTTTATCAATCTGACCGTCCCGCCTCTGGATTTTCATCCGGTGCGCCAATTACGCAACCTGATCGTTGCGCGCTCCATTTATTATCAACTCCTTTCGAATCCTGATCCCCAAAAACTTGCGCTTTCCAAAGCCTTTTATAACGCGGTGGGACAATACGAGCCGCCGATTACTGAATCCATTACGGCATGGACTTATACATGGACGGGCGGCGAGAATATCGCAGTGCCGCGTGTCTATGAAACAATATTTTGGCTCTTGGCTGGATTAGCCTTGTTTGATCTTGCGCGTCGCATCGCATCACCAACTTCAGCTTTGATCGCGCTGGCATATTATCTTGTACTTCCATTTGCGGTTCAAGCCAGCCGTTCTTTTCAGCCCGATCCGTTGATGACATCAGCGTTCATCGCCGGAATCTATTTTCTTTATCGTTGGTCTACATCCCTCGAACTCCCCCCATCTTCGTTGAAGATGGGGGGAGAGAAAGAGGGGGGCTGGAAATGGGCGATCCTTGCTGCTCTCTTTATTGGCTTTGCAGTCTTGGTCAAGATCGTGATTGTTTTCTTTGTGATCGGTGCGGCGATTGCGGCGGTTTTATCCACGCTTGGGTTGCGCTTCTGGAAATCGCTTCAAGTCTGGGTGATGGTGACTTTGATGGCAATCCCCGCATTTATATATTACATTCTTGGTCACCCGGGTCGTTCGGATGAATACTTTTTTGCGTGGACAGTAGACCTCATCAAGCTGATCACGACGACGAATTTCTATGCTCATTGGCTGGGGTTTGTCGGATCACTATTTGGGCTGACGATTTTGTTCTTGAGCATTGCCGGAGTCTTTCTCGCTCCGCCGCGCCTGCGCTGGATGTTGATCGGAATCTGGATCGGATATATTTGCTACGGTCTGACGCTTCCGTACCAGATGTATACGCACAGTTATTATCACATCCAGTTGATACCGGTGGTCGCTTTGGGACTGGTTCCAATCATCGAAGCGGTGGCCGTTCGCGTGTCGCGCGAGACTCGTTGGCTCAAAGCCGCGCTGATTGCCATCGTCGTTTTCGTCGTCAGCTATCAAGCGTGGATTGCGCGCTCGGATCTGGTCGCGCAGGCCGCGGATTATCGCCGTGAACCGGCGTATTGGGAAAATATGGCGAAGGCGGTTCCAGTGAATGCCAATCTCATTGGCTTGACGCAGGATTATGGTTATCGTCTGATGTATTACGGCTGGCGAAAAATTGTATTGTGGCCTTATGTCAATGGTCTCACCGAAGCGAAAGGTACAAGCTTCAACGCCCAAGCAAAATTTTCCGAGCTGGTTGCGGGCCGGGATGATTTTCTGGTGACCGCATCAGGTCAGCTGGATGCGCAGCCGGAGTTGAAGAAAATCCTTGATGGGTATACTGTCATCGAACAAGGGGATGGGTTTGTGTTATACGACTTGCATAAACTAAAATAGGACGCGCATCAACGCGTTTGGATTTCATGAGTCTTGTTTCCATCGTCACGCCATCTTTCAATCAATCGGCCTATTTGGAACTGACGATTCGCTCTGTTCTCGAGCAGGATTATCCCGACTTTGAATATATCGTCATAGACGGCGCATCCACCGATGGAAGCGCCGACATCATCCAAAAATATTCATCGCGTTTGGCGTATTGGATTTCGGAAAAAGATTTAGGACAAGCGGACGCAATCAACAAAGGCATGAGACGCGCAAAAGGTGAGATCGTAGCCTGGCTTAACTCCGATGATTATTATTTGCCTCATGCGATCCAATCAGCGGTTGCCGCGCTTGAAGCGAATCCGCAAGCGATGATGGTTTACGGCAATATGCTGGCGGTGGATCAGACCGGTCAAACGATCAATCAATTGCGTTATCATCCGTTAACTCTCGAAGATTTGCTTTGCTTTCAAATCATCGGCCAGCCCGCGGTCTTTATGCGACGCGCTGCATTTGAAAAAGCCGGTGGGCTTGACCTCGACTTCCATTTTATGCTCGATCATCAACTGTGGCTGAAGATTGCCGCACAAGGGCCGATGATTCATGTCAATGAAACATGGTCAGCCGCGCGCTTTCATCCGCTGGCGAAGAATCGCGCTCAAGCTCCGGGATTTGCACGTGAGGCTTTCCGCGTTTTGGATTGGGCGGAAACTCAATCCGACCTTGCTCCGATATTACAACGCGTCCAGCGCCGCGCCCGCGCTTCGGTTCAACGTGTCAATGCGCGTTATCTGCTTGATGATGGTCAGTCTTGGAATGCGCTCAAAGCGTGGATGCGCGCCTTGACCATCCATCCGCCGACGGCTTTGAGGCGCTTAAACCTGCTTGGCTCGTCGCTGTTGAATCTAATCGGAATGAATCGAATCCGCCTTGCCATTCTGAAGCGCAGACAAAATCAATATCAATCCAATGATGAAGTTGGCATGAGGAAATAAAACAATGAAACCTGTTTGGAAAACTCTTTCACTTCTTTTAGTGATGGCTCTAATCACTGGTTGTTCGCTTTCCGTGCCGGGATTGAAACCGGTTCCGACCTCAACCTCCACGCCTCCGCCGACTCTCGCGCCATTGATGGATGTGACCGTCATTCCTAAAACCAGCCGTCCCAACATTCTTTTCATTTTGACCGATGACCTGGATGCAAAGCTCGGCACGCTTCAATATCTGCCTGCTGTTCAGCAATTGATGACCTCGCAGGGTTTGTTTCTCAACGACTACATCATCTCTGATTCCCTTTGTTGTCCCTCGCGGACCTCTATTTTGCGGGGGCAATATTCGCAAAATACGGGCGTGTACACAAATGGTCCTATGGATGGCGGGTTCGGTCAGTTCTACCAACTGCAGCGGGAAAATTCTACAGTGGCGACCTGGCTGCATCAAGCCGGATATCGTACCGCTTTATTTGGAAAATATCTAAATGGTTATCCTAATCCGGGGAATCGAAACTATATTCCTCCTGGATGGGATGAATGGGTCAGTCCTGCCAAGGGCAGCCCGTACACGGAATTCAATTACACCCTTAATGAGAACGGCAAATTGGTGGATTATGGTCCCGGGGCGAAGGATTACATGA
This sequence comes from Anaerolineae bacterium, assembly GCA_003141915.1. GTDB lineage: Bacteria > Chloroflexota > Anaerolineae > Anaerolineales > Villigracilaceae > Fen-1038. The sequence continues at coordinate 4,916 of PLNY01000203.1, forward strand.
CCGATGTGCTGACCACTAAGGTGGATGATTATATACGCAGCACAGCTTCGGGGTCTCAACCGTTCTTTATTTATCTGGCTACTTATAATCCCCACGAACCGGCCACCCCGGCTCCGCGCTACGCCAATCTCTTTGATAATTTGCAGGCGCCGCGCATTCCTTCTTTTGACCAGCCGGATGTTTCAACCATGCCGCCGGACATCCGGCAGGATCCCCATTTGTCTGCGGCGAATATTCAAAGGATTGACCAGCTGTATCGAAACCGCGTCCGGTCCATGCAGGCGGTGGACGATATGCTCGTCAGCATCGTGAACACGTTACAGCAGACCGGCCAGTTGGAAAATACTTATATTATGTTTACATCCGACAACGGATACCATCTTGGTGAACACCGGCTGGTGGCGGGGAAAGCCACGCCGTATGAAGAGGATATCGTCGTGCCATTGATCGTTCGCGGACCGGGCATTCAGCCTAGCCAGGTCTTGAGCGGATATGTAGCCGGGAATATCGATATTGCTCCGACCATCGCCGATCTGGCTGGCGTAATCCCCCCAACCTATGTGGATGGCCGTTCTCTGGTTCCGCTCTTCAATTCAAATCGTCCGCCTGAACAGGATTGGCGTCAGGGATATCTGATCGCGTATTATGGAGATGGCGGAGAAAAGGGAGAGGGATCAACGGGTTCCCAATTTGCAGGATTGATCAAGAACTACGATCAGTTGCTTGAACCGCCGGATCTGGATCAGCTGGAAACCCAAATAAGTCCCCCGGCTATATTCACGGGGATTCGCACACCGCAATATACGTATGTGGAGTATCAGAGCGGCTTCCGCGAACTCTATGATCTCAAACAGGATCCATACGAACTGAATAACATCGCATCCACTGCCGATCCAAATTTAATAGCTCAATTCTCAACATGGTTGAAGTCGCTGGCTTCCTGCTCCGCTTCCTCATGCCGCACCGCCGACCTGAACGGAATTCATTAAATACTCACCATGTAGTGATAGAATTGCGACCTTGTGACTGCCTCCTATTCAACAGATCGGTCTTTCTTTTCTTCGCGCGGACTGTTGATCCTTACGCTGGTTCTGATATTTGGTTTCGGTTTCGGAATCCGCTTATATCAACTCACGAATCTGCCCCTTGATTTTCAACCGACGCGTCAACTGCTTTCGATGCTCAAAGCACGCGGCATGTATTATGCGACGAACCCGCCGGGCATTCCCGATTGGCAAAAACAAATGGCGATCCAGCAATGGAAGACGCGCGCCGATGTCGAGCCGTCCATCTTGGAAAACATCGTCGCGTTTACATACCGCTTCACCGGCGAACATTTTTGGATCGCGCGCATCTATTCGTCGCTGTTCTGGATCATCGGCGGGATATTTCTCTTTCTGCTTGTGCGCGATTTGATTTCTGTCGACGGCGCAGTGATCGCCACTGCGTATTACCTTTTCTTTCCCTATGCGGTGACCGCCAGCCGTTCATTCCAACCTGACCCTTTCATGGTAATGAGCATCATCTCTTTTTGGTGGGCATTCTTCCGTTGGATTAAGAATCCATCCTGGATATGGGCGATTCTTGCCGGACTTTTAGGCGGACTCGCCATCCTGATAAAATTCTCAGCCGCCTTTTTCGTGATCGGCGCGGCGCTCGGCCTCGGGCTTGGAAAATTTTCTTTGCGTGATTTGATTCGCAAACCGCAAGTTTGGGTCATGGCTCTGCTTGGAATTTTGCCAGCCGCGGCTTATCTCTACGATGGACTGGTGTTGAACCACTTCCTTCGCCAGCAATTTGGTGGACGATTCTTTCCTTCGCTGTTGTTGAGCCCGATCAATTACATAAACTGGGAATCGAAAGCCGCGCTGGCGGCGGGTGGCTTGGCGATCATGTTCGGGTTGTTGGGCCTGTTCTTCGTCCGCGAACGAAGCGCAAGATTCTTTTTATACGGCCTGTGGGGCATGTACATTCTCTACGGTCTGTATTTTGATTATCACATTGCCACGCATGATTATTATCAATTGCCCTTTATTCCTATCGTAGCCATTTCGCTCGCCCCGCTTGCAGATTGGTTCCTTTCCCGATTGGCAGAGTTAAGCACTGGACGTTGGTTACGAATCGCTGCGATAACTTTTCTTGCATTCGGTTTGTTTTCCGCGCTTTGGGAGCTCCGCGATACGCTCAAGTCCGTGGACTATCGTCCGCAGGCCGCGATGTGGGCTGAGATCGGCGGCAAGCTGGGGCATGGCTCCGGGGTGGTGGCGTTGACTCAAGATTACGGTCAGCGTTTGAATTATTGGGGCTGGCAGAACGCTGAAATCTGGCCGAACTCCGGCGATATTGATTATCATGAGTTGCGAGGCGCGACGTTTAACTCCAGCACAAATTTCGCAAGGATGATTAGCGGAAAAACTTTTTTCCTCGTGACCGATTTTCAGGAACTGGATCGCCAGCCTGATTTAAAAAAATCGCTATCAGTTTTTCCGGCTTATGACGGCAATGGGTACACTATTTATGCCTTGCATTAATCAACCTGCGCCTTAAGGAATTAATGATCGATGTCTGGTTTTGAATTTAATAAATTGCGCCCCATTCTTTTCCGCGTTGCATTGGGATTGGGTGCGGTGTCGATGACCGTTGCACTGGGTATGTTTGCCTATCTCGGAACGTTCACGCGCTATTTAGCCGATGATTACTGCGAATCGGCTGCTGTTAATAGCGGGCCGATCCTGCAAACCGTGCTTCACCAGTACGAAACTGTTTCTGATCGCTTTTCGAATCTTCTCTTCGTTGCCTTGAGCGAATTCCTGTTCCCACATAATGTGGAGGTTTTACCCGTCATCATGATTTACTTGTGGACTGCTGCGCTGACCTGGCTGGTGTACGAAGCGCGGCAGATAATAAGATGGCAATGGCATTTTTCCCTTGACTTTTTTCTCGCCGCCTCGCTCGCCTTCTTTGCCATTTTGCAGGCTCCCAATCGTTTTCAAACCTTTTACTGGCGTTCCGCAATGGCAACGCACTTTGCGCCGATCCTGTACCTGACAGCATTCGCCGCTTTTCTATTGATGGTGGCGCGTAGAAACCAGGACCGGTACCCGTCCGTTTGGATGGGCTGCCTTTGCCTGCTCCTTTCCTTTTTCGGAGGCGGGTTTTCCGAGCCGCCGGATGCAGTATTGATCATGGCCTCCGCGCTTGCGCTTGTTGCGGTCTGGGTTGGAGTAAAAGGCAAATTTCGGCGTCCGGCTTTGACGCTTCTGGGCTGGACATTGGCAGGCGGTCTCCTGGCATTGCTTGTGATGGCCATTTCTCCCGGTAATTNNGATACATTCTCAAGCCTTCCGCTTCCAACCTTTTTTTCGATTGCGATTCCGTTATTCCTATTCTATGGAATGTTCGCGACAATATCTTCCATATCTTCTGCAAGCAAGCGGGCGTTATTAGTAATCATGATCGCAACACCCGTTTTGGGATACATTTTGATCGTCGCCAGTTTTGCGCCCAGTGTCTATGGACAGGCTTTCCCGGCTGAACGGGCTCGTTTTATGGGCCGCTTGCTCATGACCACAGCTTTGATGTTGGAAGGCGCTTGTTTGGGAATCCTCCTTGCGCAGTGGAAGTTGCATTGGTCATCCATAGCAGCGACGTTTGCGGTGGTTTTATTTGCGGTCTCCACCCTTTATTCCTTGCGCGCGGCATGGAATATCGTGCAGGACAAGGAACCTTATTACTATCTCTGGTCATACATGTGGGATTATCGTCAAGCACAAATTGCCGCCGATAAAGCGAAAGGCATAACCAATATCGCTATTTCCGTTCACATGTATAGTATCGAAGGAGTCGAAGAACTTCATAGCGATCCAAAGTATTGGATCAATGGCTGCGCCGCCGCTTATTACGGCGTTCAATCCATCAGTTTTCCATAATAACATGATTGCTCAATCTTCTCCTATTCTCGTGACGGGCGCGCATCGCACAGGCACAACCTGGGTTGGAAAAATGCTATCCGCCAACCCGCAAACAGCTTATATCAGCGAACCGCTGAACGTACTGCATCGCCCTGGCGTTCTGCGCGCTTGTGTAAATAATTGGTATGCATATATCACAGAAAAAAATGAGAATGCATATTTGGGGACATTCAATGAACTTTTTGGATACCATTATCATCTCTTCGATGAAATCAAATCGCTTCGTTCGTCGAAAGATTTTTTGCGGATGGGGCGCGACCTCGGAATTTTTCTGCGCGGACGAACATTTCATCAGCGCCCGCTTCTTAAGGATCCGTTCGCGGTCTTTTCACTGTCGTGGTTCGTCGAACGGTTGAACTGTCAGGTTGTGGTTACAGTTCGTCATCCCGCCGGTTTTGCCAGCAGTCTCAAGCGGCTCAATTGGCCTTTTGATTTCAACGACTTGTTGAATCAACCTTTATTGATGCAAGATTACCTCGAACCGTTTCGCAAGGAAATGCAGGTCATGAAAGCCGACGACATTATCGGACAAGCCAGCCTTTTGTGGACGATGATCTATCGCGTCGTTCATTCGGTCCGCGAGCGGATTCCGTCCATTCAAGTTGTCCGCCACGAAGACCTTTCCCTCGATCCGGTTTCGGGTTATCGGGCTTTATATCAATCGCTGGGCTTGGACTTTACTTCACGCGTCGAGCAAACAATTCTAAATTCCAGCAGTTCCGAAAATCCAACAGAAGTTTCGCGGAAAAAAGTTCACGCGGTCAAACTGGATAGCCGCGCGAATCTCGATAACTGGAAACGCCGCCTCACGTCCGATGAGATCGCCCGCATCCGCCGCGTGACGGAAGAAGTCGCGCATCTTTATTATCCCGAAGTGAATTGGAATTGAAACCGTATCTGCCGCTTGTTTCTATCGTAACGCCGTCCTTCAATCAGGTACGTTATCTGGAAGCCGCCATTCAATCGGTGCTTTCGCAAAGTTATCCGCGCTTGGAATATATTATTGTGGACGGCGGTTCGACCGATGGAAGCGTTGAGATAATCAGGAAATATGAAAGCAAACTCGCGTGGTGGGTGAGCGAGAAAGATCAAGGTCAGACCGACGCGATCAATAAAGGCTTTGCCCATGCAAAGGGTGATTTTTTTGCATGGCTTAACTCGGATGATACTTATAAGCCGAACGCATTATCATCGGCTGTAAAGTTTTTACAAGATCATCCCGAAGTTGGCTTGGCGTATGGCGACGCGAATTACATCAACGAAGATGGCCGCGTGATCGGACGCTTTCCCGCCGCGCAGACAGACTTGATTCGATTAAGACGCGGTTACGTTCACATCCCGCAACAAGCCGCGTTCTTTCGCGGCGATTTGTGGCGTGTGGTTGGACCGCTTGATCCTTCCTTTTATTTCGCAATGGATTATGATTTGTGGATTCGGCTGGCGGCGCGTTCGCAGGTAAAATATATCCCGCAGACTTGGGCAAACTTTCGATTGCACACGTCCGGAAAAACTATCAGCGCGGACGACCGCTGCTGGCCCGAGATGCTACGGGTTCATTATCGTGACGGCGGAAAATTTTTATCAGTGATCGTTGCGAAGTATTACATCCGAAAGTTGATTGCGCCGATTTGGAATTGGCGTCTGCGGCGAAAGCTGCAGGCATGATAGAACCATATCCTGAAATCGAGTATCCAATATGAATTTTCTTTTTGTTTCTCCATCCTCTGATGACTTCATCCACCTGCTCAAAGCCTGGAAGTTTTGGCTATTGGGCGCGGTAGTCGGCGCGTTAATCGGCGCGGCGATTTATTTTCTTGCGTTGCCGCCGTATCGGGCGCGCGCTTCGGTCAACGTGGATTTTCACCTTGAACAAGCCTGGCCGCAAGATACGGATCGCGAACAGTTCTATTATCTCGAACGCGAGACGCGCAAACTGGAAGAGATTGCATGGTCTGATGTAGTGTTGAATCAAGTTGCATCGCAAGTCAGTGGCGCCACGGTGAATCAGATGCGCGGCGGAAAACTTCAATTGAGTCAACCCGCTGTCGGCGGCTGGCATTTCTTCGCGGACGATAACGATCCAAAGACTGCCGATGCGCTGGCATCGGCCTGGGCGCAGGCGTTTGCCAATCAGGTTCACGCGGAAGTGATCGCAGCATCCACAAGCGGGTTGGAACCATACATCACTGTCAATGCCGATCAGACACAAAACATTCCGACCAAACGGCTGTTTAGTGTAAGCACATATTTGCTCGTTGGCGCGTTGGCCTTTTTGGCATTGAGCGCGCTGGTCGTTTTATTCTTCCATCCGAATCCTGTTTCGTCCAAACAGAAATGATTAAATCTGCGCGCGCTTTGTTTCATCTCGAGAACGCGGCTCGCGTCTTATGGGCGGCTGTGTTATTGACTTTGCCCGTCACCAGCTTCCGATATTTTCCGTTCATGGGTGCGGAGACCTATGTCCGTCCATTGTCGGCGTATCCGCTGGCATTGCTGTTGATTGTTTTATTTATTCAATTTCATTGCGATCATAAACGCCTCAGTTGGCCCGGTGCGTTCACGCCGCTATTAGCGTTTCTCCTCGCCGCGTTGGCGGCGACCGTGATCGGGGTTTTGTTTGCGCCGCTGGTCTTGCGCGGCCAAGCCTATTGGGGCCGTGCCATCCGCGCCTGGGCAACGCTGATCATTGGTCTGGCTTTCTTCATCAGCGCGGTTTGGATGAATCGCGCGGATGAAGAATTGCGTTTCACCGTCAAATGGATGCTGGCTGGTTTTGTGCTTGATATTTTGTGGAGCGGATTGCAGGGCGCAACATTTTATTTGCACATGTTGCCGAAGCCATTGGTGACGCATTGGCAGCTTGTGTTCTCGATGCGCGAATTGATCCGTACCAATCGCATTTCAGGGATGGCGTATGAACCGGCCTGGCTGGCCGGTGAGATCGCGACCATTTATTTGCCGTGGCTTTTCGCTTCGCTCCTGACCCGCGTGCGGATGACGCGTTTCAAATGGTTTGAACTTGTCTTATTGGTCTGCGCGGCCTTGTTATTGTTAGCCACCTTCTCGCGCGGCGGCCTCGCGACAGTCGGCGCGACAGTTGTTCTTACACTATTATTTATCGGCGGCGAATATATCCGCGCCGCGAGGAATTGGTTCGTCTCCGGCTTTCGTAATGCAAAGGGATGGATCTTGCGCGTGGTCATGATCTTGGCTGTGATGATCTCTATATTCGGCGCGTTATTGTTCCTCAGCCGCAAGAATTACATTTCCCGCTTGTGGAACACACAGGCTACAAGCGTTCAAGATTTTCTGATCCAAAATTCAGCGGGCGCGCGCGCCGCATACATCTGGGGCGCGCTGGGCGCGTACCGCGATCATCCATGGACGGGCGTTGGACTCGGCGCCGACGGTTTTTACATTTACCAGAACCTGCCCGACTGGATCATGACAATGGTTCCAGAAATTGCATCTCAGCTGAGTCCAACCAGCGCGCTGTATCCCAACGCCAAGAATCTGTATGTGCGCCTTTTAGCGGAGACTGGCTTGATCGGTTTCGTTCTCTTCCTGGCTTTCCAACTTTTTATCCTCGGCGACACGATTGCGGCATTGAGACAACGTGTGGCGCTCTGGCGATATTTGGGAATCGCCGCGCTGTTTTCATGGCTGGGAATCATCTTTTATAATATGACCCAGGATTCTTTCGCCACTCCCTTTATCTGGCTCAACCTTGGAATTCTTGTTGGAATGTCGGCATTATCTTTGCAGGTTACTGCAAAAACTATGTGAGTCAGATGCATGACAAAGATGTAACCTTTTCATCTAATATCCATTTCTTTTGTTATCATTAGCTTATGCGGACATACGAAACCCCTTACACTGCTGACTGGTTCGCAATCTCACTGCGCTGGGCAGTCATGCTCGGCTGTGTGGTTTCATTGGCGCTGGGCGACGTACTCATATGGCCGCTTTTCTGGCCCATCGGCTTGATGGCGGTTTGGAACATGGGCATGACCGTGCTCGCCGGTCTCAACACCCGTATCAATTATCACCGGCAGATCAGCCTTGCGGTTGACATTTTGCTGAGCTGGATCTTTGTCTGGCTGCAAGGAGGTTTAGCCGGCCCGGTTGCGTGGGCGGGACTTTTACCCATCCTTACCGGCGCGGTC
>PLNY01000226.1 GCA_003141915.1 Anaerolineae bacterium
CAGACCCACATCTTCCCCATATGCACGCGCACCGAGCACCACAAAGCCAAGTGTCACCAGCACCAGGCTGACTCGCCAAACTGTTTGTGCCATCCGATGATAACGTTTCAAGAGATTAGATTTTGCAAACTCGAAAAATGCCAACAACCCAAACAAAAACAGAATCGGCATCGCAGGCATGAGATAACGTCCATGCTGATAAGCGGGAAGCCGCGAAATATACATATAGAGATAAGCGCCGCACCACAACATGGACGATATACTGGCCCAATCGCGTCGGCGAATGGACAAAACTGCCCAGCCGATAATTCCCGGCAAAAGAATAATGCCCGACCCGGTAAAGACTTGAACGAATAAGACTTCCAAGTGATAAAGAAACGGTTCAGATTGCCAATATGCATATTCAGTTTGCTTGGCGTAAAAAGTATTGGGCATCGGCGTTCCGGAAAGCCAAAGATTGAAAAGGAGATATGGGACAAAGAGCGAACCGAAGCCAATCAAATAACGAACAATGAAATTGAACTTTTCCTTATTGGATATGTTGATCATAAGGATCGTTAAGATCACGGGAGCGAGCAGAGTCAAGCCGTCAGGGCGAACCCAAACACTGAGACCAGCCAACAGGCCCATCGTCAAGTAACGACGCGAACTGGTCATCAGCAAAACCAGAACGCTGGTCAATAATAAAGCGGCAAGTAATGTTTCCATGCCAGACATCGCTGCCCAAAGAAAATGCCATTCTGCGATGAAGAATAATCCAACCCAAGGGATGTGCGGACGATAGGTCGAGATAATTTTTCGGGCAGTCATTTCCATCAACCAACCAAGCCCGAAGAGAGTCAAGCCGCCAAGAAAATACGCCCAGAAATACGGCGCAAGGCGAATCCAAAAACCAATCGCAAGCAGAAACGTCCAAAGCGGCGCGGTCGAACCGGCGGATGGATGCCCAAGTTGAAAAGCCCATTGACCATAAAGCGCGAGGTTGCGCGCATACGTTTGATGAATCCACGAATCGTCTAACGGAAAACCAACACGATAGATGACCGCGCTGGTCATCAAATAAATCCCCGCGCCGATCAGGACCGCGCCAGCAAGAATAATCAAGTCGCGGCGTTTTAGTTCAAGGTTCGATTTCAAAGATTCGTGTGTCATTATTTGGCTCATTGATCTCGCCCAGGAAGCGAAGAGATGAATCTCCTTTGCCGTTATAAATCGTTTCGATTGGTCCCGATGCGCCCGCGGCTTCGATTGCAACAAAGCGCGCGTGAAATTGTCTTGCGGCATCCAGCAAAGAATTTTCATCGCCATACGGAATCACAATCGCCGAACGTCCCGTCATCAAATAATATCCGGGCGGATTACGAACCATCACAATATCGGTGGGCGCAATTCCATTCTGCTGAAGCATGGTTTCAATTTTTGGATAAATTTGTTCGTCTTCGCCCCAGCCTGGTTGAAGGATGCGAATGTAAAAAATAAAACCTGTCATAACAATTGCGATGCCGGCCAGCGCGACGCGAAAAACTTTAAACGCCTGCGGCGTGAACCAGCCTCGCCTCCGCGCCGCGCCGACAGCGGATTCCAAACCCAATGGCGCAAGACTCCACCAGACAGATTGCAATGCCGCGCCCGAATGAAAAAATCCGCCGCGTGGACCGGCGAACGGAAAGATGACGGTCATCACAAAGAGAAGTCCAAGCCAAGCCAAGGATGCAAATTGAACGCGTTCGTCTTTGCGATAACGCCAAATTCCAACGATGATAAATGGGAAAAGAAAAATACCGCCTTGCGCCGCAAAAGCATTTTCAAAATTAATGATTAAAGCGCTCCAACGAACGCTGAGAATATTTTGCCAGCCCTGCGCCAGCCAGGATTGCATGGTCAATTGATTGGCAGGATAAATAAATGTTTCATCATAATTCGTCAGCCAAAGTAAATAATGTCCGCCGGGGGCAAGGAGCGTTCCATAGATTTGTTCATTGCGCCAAAACCACGGACCCATGATGAGGAAGAATCCGATCAGGGCGAGGATAAAATTAATTGAAGCCGCACCCGCCTTGCGGTCGGAAATAAAACGCCAAAGAATCAAAAGGATGGTCAAACCGATCCACAAGAGTCCGTCACTGCGCGCGAGAGTCAAAAGTCCGGCGATCAATCCGAGAAAAAAATATGTGCGAGGCTTGCGATCCAAACAAAGCAAAAAATATATTCCGCCCAAAACAATATAGATCCCATAGTTGTCCGAAACGGGAATGAACGGCGCATAATAGATCGAAAAGACGGCGAGCAGTCCAGAAACAATTGCGAGGTCGCGGCGTTTTGAAAAGTTGTAAGCAAGAGCCGCGGTGGTCACCGGCACGAACATTGCGAATGCCAAAAATCCAAGCCGACCCGCGGCATATGTGGTTTGATGCATCACGATCATTCCAACCGCCGCAACGATGGAGGCTAATGGCATCCAATAACTGTGCGAGGGATGCGGCAAAGATTGCGGATCATCGAGATAATTCCAAATTTATGGCTCGGTGAATCCCTTGCCTTGCGCGAGCTGAATCCCGCCGCCAAAGTAATAATCGGAATCAAGATAACCGGGGAATGGCTCGAAGTGCGCGAAGAATAAGGAAACGATCAAGCCGAGGAAGGCAAGGAGAAGATAATTGCGCCAGGTCATAAATGCAAATCTTTATCAGTGAGATGAACGGACAGAATCCAGCCAGGTACGCGGCGGACGAATAAACCACCAACGCGTCCAGTATAAACCAGCAGTGATGAAAATGGGAAAGAAAATAGAAAGCAAATCCTGATAGAACTGGCTTTGATAAACTACACTGCGAATAAAAAATCCCCATGGAAGCAGGAGGACAATCAAATAAAGCAAGGCGTTCAACCAATATCCATGATGCCAGCGCTCGACCACGGTGGCAAAGATCAAAGCTAAGCCTGGAAAGAGAACTACGAGATTGCTGAGGTCGGTGCGAAAGCCGATCAGAGGAGTTATGGCAAGTGTTAAACAACAAGTCCAAATAAAGCGGCGGAAGTCGCGATCACGCGACGCGTACCATTCAAGGCCCAACAGGATCATCAAGCCAACGGGAATGATCCACATGAGATGCGCGTCAAACGCCGGCCAGAGACGAAGGAGAACCGCGCCGGAGGTGAATCCGTAATCGGTGTGAAGATCGGCGAAAGAAGATTGCAGGAATGGAATGACCCAGCCGGGATTCATCAGAAACGACACGATCAAAAGAACAGCGGCCAACATTCCAAATCCATTAAAGACGCGGAATCTTTTTTCATAATAGACACGCCAAACCACAAATATGAAAAAAAACAAACCGACTTCCCACCGAAAAAAAGTCAGAACCAGCAATGCGCCCGCCAGTTCATCCTGCTCATTCTGCAGCGCATAAAGAATTCCAAAATAGAGAAGGCAAAGCAAAATCACGGGCGTGCCGTCCAATAATGCGGAAACGGAATAAAAGGAAAAAATCGAGAGCAGGAAAAATGCGATCAGAAAAAATCTGCGCGGCGGCCACTCGATCAAACGCAGGGTTAAAGATGCAGTCGTCAGCAAAGCGCCTTCGTTCAAAATCAACCAGACGCCGCGCACCATGTTCGGATCAACCACAAACTTGGACGGCGATAAAGCCGGCATTAAATCGGAGATGAGCGCAAAAGGAAAATAAATTGGAAGCAGAAAAAATGGAACGGTCAAATAATAAGGATTTTGTCCGCTGGCCGCCGCATGGCCATAAGCCAATTGCTGCGCTTGAAGAGCGACGTCGATGTTATAAGGATCAACATGATTGAACAAAAACATGCGTGCGCCAATCCATGCCAGATAAAACTCGCCTCCGCCTTCGACCGTTCTGCTGAGTCCAATATTGACGCCGATCAGCACGCTGACGACGATCGCGGCAACAAAACCGATCAGACTTAACAAGCTGATTTCGTTTGGAGTTAAGCGCGGTTTCTTCTGGAACTCCACTGCTCCACCGTTATTTCATCAACACTGGAACCACGCCGGGAAAAATTTGATAATCAAAGTCCGTCAACCACTCATCGAACAATTCGCCGTCCACATGCGCGGGCGATGGCTTGTCAAGGTGAACATGCAAACGGGTGCAATGGATTTCATGCATTCCCGCCAATTCAACATAATTGCCTTTGCCTTCTATAAGCGCGCGCGGCAGTGCCGCGAACATTCCAAGACGAGTTCCGCGATATCCGAAAGCCAACGTCAACTTTCCATCGAATGGATCCGCATGGGGCGTCATGAAAAAACCGCCGGTACGGCGACCATTTCCAATCGAGCCGAGCGAAATCGGTCCGTTGTATTCACCATCATCCCATTTCAGTTCACATTGCCATTCGGGTTTATCCATGATCGCCCATATTGCCGCAACCAAATAACGAGCCGCGCCCTTGATTCGACGAATACGCTCGTGCCGGGTTGAGACATACGGTTCGAGGCAAATACCGGAATTGTTGATAAAGAAACTTTCATTGCATTTGCAAAGGTCAACGGATTTGGTTTTGCCATTCGCAATCGCACGCACCGCTTCGTTCAAATCCAGTGGAAGGCCAAGCCCAAAGACAAAGTCATTGGCAGTGCCTAAAGGAATGATACCAATCGTGGCCGGAAAATTATCCCTGCCGTTCCAATGACGAGCAATCCCATTAACTGCTTGGCCGATGGAGCCGTCGCCGCCAGCGATAACAATCGTAGAAAAACCTCGTTCAACGGAATCCGCTGCCAGTTCCACGAGATGATTGGGACGCTTTGAAACGGATAAATCAAAATCCACGCCTGCAGATTTCAGCGCGGCTTCCACTTCCGGCCAGCGCTTCTGCGCGTTCCAACGATTGGAATATGGATTCAACAGGACTTTAACTTTCATCGGCCTCCGCCAAACGCTCGTAATCAATTTTACCTGATGGTTTCCATTCTTTGAATTGCGAAAGTAATACGGCAAATAAAATCAAACCGCAACCAATGATCTGAATTAACACAAGCTGTTCATGGAGAATGATCCAGCCCGAGATAACAGAGAAGACCGATTCAAGTCCGAGGATGAGAGCGGCGTCCGTTGGAGGCGTGTGTTTTTGCGCCCCGATCTGCAAAGTGTAGGCGATCCCCAGAGAAAATACGGCGGTATAAACGATGGCGCCGATCAACGGTAAATTATTGATGGACTGAATCGGTTCGACAAAGATTCCAATACTGAGATTGAGCAATCCGCAAATCGCCAACTGCCCCACCGAGAAGGATATCGCATCATACCTCGACGCATACTTGCCCAACACAATGACATGGAANNCCGCCCGTCGAAAGCAGGAACGCACCGACAACGGCCAGCGCCACCGCGACGATTGCCAGCCCGCGCGGCTTCTCCTTCCAAAAAAGAAATAACACGATGGGAATCAATACCACATATAAACTGGTGATGAAACCTGCATTGCCAGCCGTCGTGTAAACCACGCCTGCCTGCTGCAGAGCGCTTCCGACAAACAATATAAAACCCGCCACCAGCATCCACTTCCACTGGCCGCGCGGGATCGAGGCTTTCCTGTTGACGAACGGCAAAACAACGAACGCGGCCAATAGAACTCGCGCACCGTTGAACAGGTAAACGACATCCTGTTGACCCGCGATTCGCTGCGCGACAAATGCCGTTCCCCAGATCATCGCAACTAAGAATAGAGTTAGATCAGCTTTTAAGCGCATAAGTTTAGGATACAATCGGAAAAAGAATTCGCCCAATGATAGCACAGAGTTTTGTCGATTTATTTCAGGTAAGATGAAGCATTTTCGAACCAACTAAATATAT